>JAYTIG010000276.1:0-4709 GCA_043731995.1 Hyphomicrobiales bacterium | reverse complement strand
CCGCGCCCAGGCGGGCGGCGGATTTGGCAATGGGGAGCTTGCGGGGGCTGGTCATGCGGCAGGCCATAAAGCAAATCCCGCAAAAGTGGAACCCACTTTTGCGACAAGGATTTGCTTCATTAAATAGCGCGCTTCCTTACCGGCAAGTCGACTACGGCTGGCCTGGAAGCGCGTGACAAAGTCCCCTTGCAAGGGCGGCGCGCGCATACTATCTGAGCGTGGCCGGAATAATCCGGCATTCTCAGGGCGGGGTGCAATTCCCCACCGGCGGTATAGCCCGCGAGCGCTTTCCGGCTTTGGCCGGAAGGGTCAGCAGATCAGGTGTAACTCCTGGGCCGACGGTATAGTCCGGATGAAAGAGACATGAAGTATCGCGCGCCTATGCGCGCGATGCCGACAATGCTTTGCATTGCGGCCTGTCGTCCTGATTCATGTTTAAGAAAGGACGAATGACATGAATCAGCTATCCCCACTTCCGCAAAAGCGCCTGCAAGGTGCTGCCTTCATGGTGGCATCGGGCATAACCTTTGCGGTTATCAATGCCATCACCTTTGTGATCACGGCCCAGCTTGGGCTGAAACCACAATCCGACACCTTCTGGCAATACGCCATTGCCTTGGTGATTTCTGTTCCCTTCCTGCTTTCCCAAACCAAACAGGGCCTGAAGACCAAGCACCCCATCGCGCATCTGGCGCGCGTGGCTGTTTCAGCACTCGGCCTCTTGGCCTTTACCACGGCCATCGCCAAGGGTGTTCCAGTCTGGCAGGTGGTGGCGCTGACCATGACGGCACCCATGTTTGTGTTGATTGGTGCGTCCCTCTTCCTGGGCGAAACCGTTCCCGCAAGCCGCTGGCTTGCGGCCATTGTGGGCTTTGCTGGCGCATTGATCGTCACCAACCCATGGTCAGAGCAATTCACGGTCTATTGGCTGTTGCCCGTTGTCGCGGCCATTCTCTGGGGTGCTGCCTCGCTCTACACCAAATATCTCACGCGTGATGAAAGCCCGGAATCGCTCACCGTTTGGCTGCTGCTGCTGCTGACGCCAATCAATGCCCTGCTGTCATTCGGCGCAGGATTTGAGTTGCCCTCAGTCCATGTGTTCCAATGGCTGCTGCTGGGTGGCGCGCTGGTCTGCGTGGCGCAATATTTCATGTCGCGTTCCTACGCGGCGGCAGAGGCCAATTTCGTGCAGCCTTTTGATGACTTGAAACTCATCAGCAATGTGCTGATCTACGGCCTCTTGTTCGGCTATTGGCCCAGCGGCTTCATCTGGCTGGGCCTCGCCATGATCATGGCGGCCTCGGCCTATATCATGTGGCGCGGGCGGTCTGAAACCAGCCTTACGCCACAGGCCGCCTGAAACTAGCCCGCGAAAGTCATCACCGCGCAGAACAGGGCAACCACTGCGCCGGTGATGGCTGTGTGGGCCAGCATGCGAATGCGTGGCAGAACGCTCATGTCACGCGATTTCAAGAAGCGCGCAATCGTCACCCGCATGAAAATGAAGGCCCCGAGCCAAACGACCACGGCTGCCATCTTGATCTGAAACCAGGAGCTCAAGCCATCTGTGCCGCCGCGGTTCCACAGCAGGCCCAAGCCCGCCAAAACCAGCAATGTCACAAAAATATCGGCATAGATGATTGAGGCTTCGCGCAGCTTGCCTATGCCTTGCGCCATTTCCGCGCTGAGGCTGCGCGCCACGCGAAAGCCAATGATGTTGGTGAAACCCATGCCCAGCACCACGGCCACAGACAACAAGTGAACAAACAACAGGATTTGGTGCAGGCTCATAATTCAATCTCCCCTTCGGTCATGCGAACCGCGCTGCCCCCGACGCGAACTGCTGCAAGCCTAGCATTCACCACATCCGCTTCCAAGTGCAAGTCCGAGGGGCGGCCCATTTCATAACCTTGTTCCAAGTGCCAGTGATGCGAGCCATCTTTCAGCCTGTCAGCGCGCAGAAGCTGCGCGGCCAGAAGTGCGGTTGCCGAGCCTGTGGCCGGATCTTCAATAATTCCACCCGTGGGCGCATACATGCGGGCGCGGAAGCTCGTGTCCTTGCCCTCGCCGCCACGCGTGTAGAGATAGACCGAATCGACCAATCTTAAGCCAGCCGCGTTGCCATTCAGGAAGGCCAGGAGGTTTGACCAATGGGGCTCGGTGATGCGCGATTTGGCCAGCGCCTCCCTGCTCCGCACCGGCACGTAGAAAAAGCGCGGTCCGCCCTCCAGTGCGGTAATGCCGTGATCATCAAAACCAATGTCTTCCCTTGAGAGGCCGAGGGCTTGCGCTGCCGTCTTGGCATCAGGAAGTGGAATATCAATCGGAAAGGGAACAACAGGCGCGGTGAATATGCCGCTCAACCGATCCGCAATGCGGGTGATCCTCACGGGGGTGAGGCCCGCTTTCAATTCCAGGCGGATTTCGGTTTGCAGATTGCAGTTCGGCTTGTTGCCAAGTTCGGCCAACAAGGCTGCGGTTCCTAAAGTTGGATGGCCTGCAAAGGGCATCTCCCCGCCCGGAAAAAAGATGCGAACCTTTGCTGTGTTGGCCGGGTTTTCCGGTTTCATGACAAAGGTTGTTTCAGAGAGATTGAATTCCCGCGTGATGGTTTGCATCTGTTCGGTTGAAAGCGCCTCGGCGCCCAGAACCACTGCCAAGGGGTTGCCAGCAAACTTGCGGTTGGTGAAAACGTCGAGGGTATAGAATTTCAGCTTCATGGCGCGGGAAGCTGCCCGAGGTTCCGGCCAACCGCAACGGAAACATTGTTTCTATTGTCTCAATAGAAGGCCAATGCGGAATGCTTCCCCCGCTGGTAAAACTCAAACACTATTCGGCGTTGCAATCCGAAGCGACAACCGAGCACGAATCGCCCTTGCAGCCTTGCAGCGCCTGAGATTCCGCGTCCTTCTTGGTTGGGGCCTTGCCCCAGCCGCCTTCACCCTTACCAGAAACAGCAATGGCACCACACTGTTCATAGGTGGTTGCGACTGTGCACTGCGCACCGCCCGCATCCTTGCAGAACTTCATGGCGTTATCAGATGCTTCCTTTTCATCGTCGCCGCCGCCCACGCCATAAGCGGGCTGCTTTTCGACCTTGGCCGTATCAGGCGCCAAGGCACCCCATTTATAGCTTTCAGCAAATGCAGGCACGGATACTGCACCCATCAGGACCAACCCAAGAAAAGCCCGTTTCAAAAACACCTAGCGCTCCATTCTGATTCCCCCCGCAGCAACGATAGCTGAAGCAGGCACATGTCACTTCGCTTTATAGGTTCAGCCGTGATAAGCGGCCCAGAGGTTGGGAACCGACTCTTTCAAAAGCAGCAAGGCCACCAAAAACAGTGCCACCTCGATGGCACGGTAGAAAATGTTTTCTGGCAAGATACCGGTGAGTTTGTACCCCGCCCATGCGCCAAACAGCGCGATGGGGGCCAGAGCAACACATTGCCGCAAGCTCGAAACATTCACCTGCCCCAACAGCCAATAGGGCGG
Organism: Hyphomicrobiales bacterium; assembly: GCA_043731995.1. Classification (GTDB taxonomy): domain Bacteria; phylum Pseudomonadota; class Alphaproteobacteria; order Rhizobiales; family Aestuariivirgaceae; genus Aestuariivirga. The sequence continues at coordinate 1,214 of JAYTIG010000276.1, read as the reverse complement.
CAGTTTCAACAGATTCACGATGGCGAAAATAATTGTGGTGGTTCCCGCATAGACCATCTTGGGCAATTTTTGCGGCAGCACAAACATGTTGTAGGGCGGGCCGCCAGCGTGGCTGACAAAACTGGTGAAGCCGGCAATGCTACCCCAGAAAATGCCGCGCGGCAGATCTGCAGGCTTGCTTGGCACTGTGCGCCAGGTTTTGGAAACAGCATCCAAACAATAGGCAAGCCCGATAATGGCCACAAATAATTTGACCATGTCTTCATTGGTCACATGGGCCGTGGCCCAGCCAATCAGGATGCCTATGGCACCCGCCGGAACAAGAATTGCAATATTGCGGGCATCATATTCGCGGCGATAGATCCACAGGCCATACATGTCTGACAAGATATAGATCGGCAGTATCAGCCCCGCAGCCAAACCTGCTGGCATCACCAGTGAAAGCAGTGGAACGGCCAGCAATCCCACGAGAGGCAAGCCACCCTTGGATGCACCGACAAGAAATGAGGCAAGAAGTGCCAATCCCCAATAGGCAATTTCCGCAGATGTCATGGTGCTTCTGGCCCAAGCTCCAGTTTGCCATGATCCTTCTTGAGATAGTTGCAAAGTTGCTCCACCACAAAGCCATGATCATCGCGCTGTGGGATGCCTGAAACGGTGACGGCGCCCACAACGCCCGTGCCCACAATGTGGATGGGGAAGCCACCGCCGGCATTGATATAGTCCATCAGATCAACCCCACGGCTTTCGCCAAAGGGCTGGCCGCTTTGCGCGGCCTCGCGGTTCAGGCGGTAGGTGCTTTTATGAAAGCGCAACACGCTGTTGGCCTTGCGGCGCACCCATTCTGAATTGTCGGACGTGGTGCCCGGCAGCGCTGCAAAAAACATTTGGCGTTGGCCAATGCGAATATCGATGACCAGCGGCAAGCTTTTGGCTTCGGCAGCATTTTTCATCTGCGCGCCGAGGGCCCAGGAATCTGCTTCATTGAATTTTGCGAAGCGGAGCGTCTGCTCCTGCTCGGCTATTTTGAGTAAGTCGTCGGTAATTGACACTGCACCAGCACCATGACAAATCGTTAATCCAGATGCCGCCTTTTAAACATCATTGTGAAAGAATAGAATGCGGCTCAGAGGGGGGCGAATCCCGCTCGGTTTTTCAACCTTAGTCCGCATCTTGCTGGGCGGCTACTTTTAAGGATTAAGAAATGTCCAATA
>JAYTIG010000275.1:0-4717 GCA_043731995.1 Hyphomicrobiales bacterium | reverse complement strand
TTCCACCACGCATTTCGGCACCCATGCAGCCGTGTCCATGCCATTTGTGCTCAGGGCTGGCGCATAAGCGAATGGGCCTGAGAGCCGCGTGGCAAATGGATCGACCAGCAGTTTGGAATCATCAAAGCGGTGGCCTTCTTCCGGTGCCCATGGGCCTGCCACCCGCAAACCATAACTGTCTCCCGCTTTCACACCTTTGACGAGGGCCGAAAACACATCGCCCTTTTTCTTGAGTGCAGTTCGTGTTTCCTTGCCGCCAACAAAGCTGCAAAACCACGCGGCTGTGCCATGGCGCGAGAAGAGCGAGACTTCCGCCCCGCCCTGCACCAGATGAACGCCAAGCTTGGGAAGAGAACCCGTCAGGTGATCACCGTGGGCGCACTGCGGCCTGTCAATTTCTCAATCTCGGCAACGTTGCGGGCATAGGAAATGAGATTGGCAAGGGCCATTTGCGGGTCTTGATCATGCTTGGTCGTGTTGGGCTCATAGTCCTCAATATAAACGCGCAAAGTTGCGCCCGATGTTCCCGTGCCCGAAAGGCGGTAGATGATGCGGGCGCCATTTTCATAAATCAGGCGGATGCCCTGCCCCGTGGTGCGTGATCCATCCACCGGATCATCATAGGCAAAGTCATCAGCCTTCACGATGTTGTTCTGGCCAATGAGCGATGGCAGTTTGGCGCGCAGGCCATTCATCAGGTCGTTGGCGGCTTCGCTGGCCACTTCCTCATAGTCATGGCGCGTGTAGAAATTGCGGCCATATTCAGCCCAGTGGCTCTTCACAATATCAGCCACCGATTGCTTGCGGCGGGCCAGAATATTGAGCCACATGAGAACAGCCCAGACGCCATCCTTCTCGCGCACATGGTTGGAGCCGGTGCCGAAGCTTTCTTCACCACACACTGTGACCTTGCCAGCATCCAGCAGATTGCCGAAGAATTTCCAACCCGTTGGCGTTTCGAATTGGTTGATGCCCAGCTTTTGGGCCACCCTGTCTGCCGCGCAGCTCGTGGGCATGGAGCGCGCGACACCTGCAATGCCCTTGGCATAGCCCGCAGCCAGCGTGGCATTGGCAGCGATGATGGCGAGGGAATCCGATGGTGTCACATAGATGCCCTTGCCAACGATGAGATTGCGATCGCCATCACCATCCGATGCCGCACCAAAATCCGGGCCCTTGCCGCCGATCACCAGATCGCAAAGATCCTTGGCGTGAACCAGGTTCGGGTCTGGGTGGTGGCCACCGAAATCCGGCAGTGGAATGCCATTCATCACCGTGCCCTTGGGCGCGCCCAGCATGTTTTCAAATATCTGAGTTCCGTAAGGGCCGGTGATGGCGCTCATGCCATCGAACTTCATGCTGAAACCGGATTTAATCAGTGCACGGATCAAATCGAAATCAAACAGGCTTTGCATCAATATGGCGTAGTCTGCCACCGGGTCGATCACTTCAACCGTGAGGCCCTCAACCTTGGTGGTGCCGATCTTGCCGAGATCAATGTCTGCGGTGTCTGTGGTCTTGTAGGACGCGAGTGTCTTGCTTTGGGTGAAAATGGCCTCGGTGATTTTTTCCGGCGCGGGGCCCCCGTTGCCAGCGTTATACTTGATGCCAAAATCGCCATCCGGCCCGCCCATGTTGTGGCTGGCGGAGAGGATGATGCCGCCGAAGGCGCCAAACTTGCGGATCACGTTGGAGGCGGCTGGTGTTGAAAGCAAGCCGCCCTGGCCCACAATCACACGGCCAAAGCCATTGGCTGCCGCCATGCGAATGGCGATCTGCACCACGCTGTCATTGTAAAAACGACCATCGCCGCCAAGGACCAATGTCTTGCCTGCAAAGCCCTCAAGCACATTGAAAATCGATTGAATGAAATTCTCGGTGTAATTCGGCGCTTGAAACACCACGACTTTTTTGCGCAAGCCCGATGTGCCCGGGCGCTGGTCGCTGAATGGCGTGGTGGCAATTGTCTTGATCATCGCGTTTCCCCAGACAGAATGGAATTATAGAGATTGGCATAGGCTTCGGCGCTGCGGCCCCAAGAGACATCGCTGGCCATGCCGCGTTCCTGCAACCCGCGCCAGATGGCGGGTTGATTGTATAGGCCTTGGGCGCGGGCCAATGCACCCTGCAAAGTAATGCCGTCAACCGGAATGAATTGAATGCCCGTGGCCACACCGGCGGCAATGCCGGCATCATTGGCATCAATGATCGTATCGGCTAGGCCGCCCACGCGCGCCACCAGCGGCACGCAGCCGTAACGCAAGCCGTAAAGCTGGGTGAGGCCACAAGGTTCAAAGCGCGAGGGCACCAGCATGGTGTCTGCCCCGCCCTGGATAAGATGGGAAAGTTGTTCGTCATAGGCCGTGACGACGCCAATGCGCCCCTTGTGGCGCTGGGCCGCGGCACGGAAGGCCTGTTCGATATTGGGCTCGCCATTGCCAAGCGCCGCGAGGCGCGCACCTTGAGCCACAACGCCGTCCAGCAGCGAGGCAAAAATATCCAGTCCCTTCTGCCAGGTGAGGCGGCTCACCACCCCATGGATGATGCCTTCACCCTGCTCCAACCCGAAGCGGCGCTCCAACTCGCGCTTATTGGCCTTGCGCTTGTCCAGCGTTTTGACCGTGTAATTTTCCTTGAGTGCCTTGTCGGTTGCAGGGTTCCAAACCGTGTCGTCAATGCCATTGACGATACCGGCAAGAGACGCGCGCCGCGCCTGCAACAGGCCTTCGAGCCCCATGCCATAGTTGGCCGTGCAGATTTCCTGCGCGTAGGTGGGGCTGACGGTAGAGAGCGCGGTGGCAGATGCAAGCCCGCCTTTAAGAAAACTCACGTTCCCATAATATTCCACACCATCGACGGCATAGGGCTGCGCCGGCAGGTTGAGCGAGGCAAAAACTTCGGGCGCAAAGACACCCTGGAAGGCAATGTTGTGGATGGTGAGGAGCGACTTGGGGCCGCCGCGATAGCGCAGATAACAGCATGCCAAGGCGGCTTGCCAATCATGGCCATGCAGCAAATCCGCGCTGAAGCCGCCGTAACTGCCTTTGGCCAGTTCTGCCGCCACTTCGGAAAACACCGCGAAGCGCCGCGCGTTGTCGGGCCAGTCCTTGCCGTCGGGACCGAGATAGGGATTGCCGGAACGGTTGAAGAGATGCTGGGCATCCAGCACGATCACATCCAGCCCCTTGGCCTTGCCCGCGCGCAACACGGCGGGTGCACCGGCAAGATCTTCAAAGCGGTGCAGTTCCTGCGCGTTTTCGAGAGCCGCGGTCACAGCCGGATAGCCGGGCACAAAACTCACCATCTTGGCGCCCTTGGGCGCCAAGGCGGCAGGCAAGGCGCCTGCCACATCAGCCAATCCGCCCGTTTTAACCAGCGGATAGATTTCCGCTGCAACAGAAAGAACGCGCATCACATGCCCAGCTTATCAATCATCGGCTGGGTGATGAGACAGATGCCCTTTTCCGTGCGGCGGAAACGCTTGGCATCCAAGACCGGATCATCGCCAACAATCAAACCTTCCGGAATGGTGACACCGCGGTCAATCACCACCTTGTAAAGCCTGGCGTTGCGGCCGACGTTGACATGCGGCAACACCACCGCTTCTTCAAGCGACGAGTATGAATTCACGCGACAGCCGGTGAACAGCATGGTGCGGCGGATGGTGCCGCCGGATACGATGCAGCCACCCGAAACCAGCGACGCAATGGCAGAGCCGCGCCTGCCTTCAAGATCATGGACGAACTTTGCAGGCGGGGTCACCTCACTATGCGTCCAGATCGGCCACTCATTGTCATAAAGATCAAGCGATGGCAGGGCTTCGCAAAGATCGAGATTGGCTTCCCAATAGGCATCAACCGTTCCCACGTCACGCCAATAGGCTTCCTTTTCCTTCTCGGCGCGCACGCAAGATTTGGTGAAACGATGGGCGATGGCTTTGCCGCCCTTCACTAATTTGGGGACGATGTCCTTGCCAAAGTCACGACTTGAGCCTGGTGTTGCCGCGTCTTCCTGCAACAGCTTTGCCAGCAACTTGGTTTCAAAAACGTAGATGCCCATGGAGGCAAGTGCCACGTCTGGGTTGCCGGGAATGGCGGGCGGGTCTTTCGGCTTTTCAACAAAATTGATGATGCGGTCTGTGTCATCAACATGCATCACGCCGAAGCCCACGGCTTCCATGCGCGGCACTTCGAGAACCCCGATGGTCACATCAGCGCCTGTGTCCACATGGTCCTGCAGCATCAGCTCATAGTCCATCTTGTAGATGTGATCACCTGCAAGAATGACGATGTATTTGACATTATAAGCCTCGATGATGTCGAGGTTCTGGTATACAGCATCAGCCGTTCCGGCATACCATTGATCTTCGCTTACACGCTGCGAAGCAGGCAGAATGTCGAAGCTCTCGTTGCGCTCTGTGCGGAAGAAGTTCCAACCGCGCGTCAAGTGGCGGATCAAGCTGTGGGCCTTGTATTGCGTGGCAACGCCGATGCGGCGGATGCCGGAATTCATGGCATTGGAAAGCGCAAAGTCAATAATGCGGGACTTGCCGCCAAAGGGCACGGCCGGCTTGGCACGAATATCGGTCAGCTCCATCAAGCGGCTGCCGCGTCCGCCAGCCAGCACATAGGCCATGGCATCGCGGGCCAAAGGTCCGTGTTTTCTTTGCTCTGTCATCATATCCTCTCCCGGTCACTTTTTTTCTTTTTTGAAGTAA
>JAYTIG010000274.1:0-1716 GCA_043731995.1 Hyphomicrobiales bacterium | reverse complement strand
TGGCTCGCTCTATTTGGCGGGTCATGTTCTGGCGCTGCATTCAGGCGAAGAACCTTCTGCCGTCAGTGGTGCTGCAAAACGTTAGATAGCCGATTCAATCCAGTTCTTGATCGCATTCTTCGGGCCAGCGCCCACTTGCGTGGCGGCCAGCTTTCCACCCTTGAACACCATCAGGGTTGGGATCGAACGCACTCCAAATTGCGACGGGGCATTGGGGTTCTCATCGATGTTGATCTTCACGATCTTGGCGCGGGGGCCAAGCTCTTTGGCAATTTCTTCCAGCGAAGGGCCAATCATCTTGCAGGGACCGCACCATTCAGCCCAGAAATCGACAACCACAGGTGTGGCTGAATTCAAGACTTCAGCAGAAAAAGTGGCGTCGGTGACTTTATGGGTGGACATAATGAACTCCTTGAAATGGTATCTGTTAGCGTTACAGGTAGGCAGTGGCGGGGCCGCCGTCAAGTCACGGCCAGCGCACTTTCGTGCAAGGCAGCCGTGAGCAGGCTTTCTGACAGGATTTCCAGCCGTTTCGGCCCCGTCCAGAACAGGGCGGCGGTGAGTGGACGGCCAGGGTAGGCGTGGCGCAGGAGTTCGGCATAAATGGCCATTTGCTGGGCATAAGGGTGCGCAGGCAGCAGCGATTCGGGCGCGGAACGATCCGTTTTATAGTCCAGCAACCACAGGCCTTGTGGGCGAATAGCCAACCTGTCCATGCGGCCAGACACGTCCTCACCTGTTGTCAATTCCCCCACAATATCGACTTCACTGGCCGAATCAGGCCCAAAGAAGGGGGCGAGTTCGGGCGTGCCCAAAGCCCGTGCCAAAGCCAGGGTTTCAGCTTCTGACAATTCCAGCCTCGCCGCCCGTTTAAGGGCCATGGTTTCGCGTGCGGAAGGCACTGCTTCTGCCAATTCTTCCATCAGGCGGTGGATGGCGCGTCCCCGTTTTGCGGCCTTGGCATCATAACCTCCCGGCCTTTCATGGCTTGCCGCCGATGCGGCGCGCGCCGGCGGTACTGGCTTTTCCAGAGGTGCTGGGGCGATCCATTCCGGCAGTGGCGCATCCTCTGGCTTATCCTGCCTTGCCACGACCATGTGAGGCGCTTCGGGCCCTTGCGGCAAGCGTAGTGCCACGTCGCCTTGCGGCTCTCCCAGCGCAGTGGTGAGCGTATTCCACCAGCAACCTTCGGGTGGGTCTTTCTTCTTGGGTTTTACGCCTGCAACGTAGAGCTCATCTGCCGCGCGGGTCATGGCCACATAAAGCAACCTGTCACGCTCCTGCTGCTGGGCTTGTTTCACATTATCAGGCCAGACTGAAAGATTGTCGTTGATGGCGCCGAGCCCGCCCACCATCCACAACGACAATTGCAGCCCATAGGCCAGGGCTGGAGATTTGATGATCTTTGGCATTGAATTGCCACCGCTGGGGAAAGTGGCCGCATCGGCCAAGAACACAATCGGCGCTTCGAGGCCTTTGGCACCGTGAACCGTCATCAGGCGCACTTCACCTTGACCCTTTTCCATCTCGCGCTTCAGCGTGGTTTCGGTTCCGGCAAACCATTGCACGAAACCAAAAAGCGATATGCCGTGTTCACGCTCATAGTCCATGGCCATGTTGAGCATTTCATCGCTGGCTTCCAGCGCTTCGGTTCCCAACCGCGCAACGATGGCCATACGGAATCTGGTGAGAATGCGGGACAAGAGTGCGAAAGGC
>JAYTIG010000273.1:0-1719 GCA_043731995.1 Hyphomicrobiales bacterium | reverse complement strand
TGGGTTCGGGGAAAGCTTTTAGCTCCTCTTCCGTCAACAGCGGCATGGGCGTCACACCTGCGGGAAGGTTCTGGCCCTTCTTGGTATCATAGAGCTTGCCGTTCTTGCCGAGAACCAGTCCATAGTCCTTTGCATCGGTGATGACTTGCGGTGCCCACACCACGCCACCACCCGCGTCATCACCGCCCAGAATGGCCATGATCATCCCGTAATCGGTGCCAACATTTTCAAAGGCACGGAAGATGCCGGTTGGAATGTTGAAGATGTCGCCTTCTTCAGCGATGAATTCACCCGCTGTGCCAAAGCGGCCCCAGAAGAAGCGCCAGCGGCCTTTGAGCACGAAAAATACTTCCGCCGTTCGGTGCGTGTGCAAGCTGTTGCGGCAACCCGGCGGTTGGCCAGCGGCACCAATGTTGAAGCCCGGTGTCTCACGGATATGCACGTGCTGATCGGGAGACTCGGATACGCCGCCGCCGATGATGGTGAAGTTCTCCTTGCGGTTTGACCCCGGCGTATGGGCGTCGATGAAGGCGGTCTTGCATGGCTTCAAATCACCATAGCGGACGATGCGGGCTTCCATTTCGGCTGGTGTCATGTTGTTTCCTTTCAATCGGCGGTCCAACCGCCATCCACAATGAGTGAGGTTCCAGTGATCAGGCTTGCTGCGTCTGAGGCCAGAAACGCGACAGGGCCCATGATGTCTTCCAACTCGCCCAAACGGCCCAATTTGATTTTGGAGGCAATCCACGCCGCTCGTTCGGGATTGGCAAAAGTTGCGGCTGTCATGGCCGTGCGGATAAAGGTGGGTGCAATGGTATTGACCCGAATGCCGTGCGGGCCCCATTCAATGGCCATGCTCTTGGTCATGCCTTCAAGTGCGTGTTTTGTGGCGGAATAGACAGCGCGGTCAACGCCGCCAACATGAGCCATTTGCGAGGAGATGTTGATCAGACTGCCGGGCTTGCCCTCGGCAATCAGGCGCTTGGCCACAGCGCGTGTCAGGAAATAAGCGGCGCGAAAATTGAGATCAACGGCAAAGTCAAAATCTTCTACTGTGGTTTCAACAGCAGAACTGTGACGCGCGCCGCCAACCGAATTCAATAGCACGTCGAACGCGGGCAAGTTGGCCACTGCCTTCTCAGTTGCTGACACATCGGTGATATCAAGCGGAAGAACATGGGCTAACAAACCTGCCGACTTGATTTCATTTGCTAAAGCTTGCAGCTCAACTTCTCGCCGCGCCGCTAGCCAGACTTCGGCACCCTGCTCTGCCAACGCCACCGCTGCTGCCATACCGATGCCGGATGAAGCACCGGCGACCAACCCGCAGCGGCCGTCCAAGCGAAAGCTCGGTGTTCGTGGAAGTGTCATTCAGCGGCAGCCCCATAAGGCACATTCTTCCCGCCATAACGGCGAACGCGCACGTTGCACTGTTCGGCATGGCCAACGAAGCCTTCCAACATGCAGAGGCGCGAGCCGTAGGAGCCAATCAACGCCGCGGCTTCGTCGGTAGTGACGCGTTGATAGCTGTGGGTCTTCAAAAATTTTCCAACCCAAAGGCCGCCCGTGTAGCGGCCAGCCTTTTTGGTGGGCAGCGTGTGGTTGGTACCGATCACCTTGTCGCCATTGGCCACATTGGTGCGGGGGCCAAGAAACAGCGCGCCGTAGCTGTGCATGTTCGCTAGATACCAATCGTCACGATCGGTCATGACTTGCACG
>JAYTIG010000272.1:0-1719 GCA_043731995.1 Hyphomicrobiales bacterium | reverse complement strand
GAGTTGGTCATCGCAGGCGCGGGGCTATTTCCTGCCAGAGGTTCTGCGTTCTCGCCTGCCCGCAGACACCAGCCCGGAAACCTGCTTCGGCAGCCCAGCCAATGCCGAGCGCCGCACGCGTGCGGAACAACTGGCCAAGCAATATGGCGTGTCGCCCCACAATATCGCCACGGCTTGGGTGCTGGCACAAAGCTTTCCTTCGTTGGCACTGGTTGGGCCCCGCAGCCCAGGCGAAATTGCTTCCACCTTGCCGGCGCTGGGCCTCAAGCTCAGTGCGAAAGAAGTGGCATGGCTCAATTTGGAGTCGGATGCGGCTCACTAGATGGGCAGCGAATGCCGGCTTGAATTGTCATGGAGAAAGTGGCGCGCCCTACGGGAGTCGAACCCGTCTTTACAACGTGAAAGGCTGTCGTCCTAACCGATAGACGAAGGGCGCATGCGAAGCGAAATCGCGCTCAGCGCGGCGGTGTATAGCAGGCTTCACCTGCTTTGCAACCCCTTAGGATCGCATGATGGCGGCGTCTTCAATCTGCAGGGAAGGCACGCGTTTTGGGCCCCATTCATCGGCCACCAGGCGGCCTGCAACATGGATGGGATGTTGCCGTTCAGAGAGCAGCAGCTCGCCCAATTCAGTGCCCAATGCACGGAAGGCAATGGCCTTGAGCCTGGTGCCGTCGGCAGCCACCAACGTACAGCGCACATGGTCTGTGCCTGCCCTGTCAGCATAGGTGACGCGGTGCGCGGGGAAGACAAACATGGGCGATGGATTGGCCGAGCCATATGGGCCCGCCTGTTCCAGCAATTCGATAAGATCGAGCGTGGCGCCGCTGGCAGAAAGCGCGCCGTCAACCATCAAAGATGAGGTGCGATTCTCAGCCACGGCGGCGGCGAGATAGTCATCAATGAATTGGCGCAGGTCACCCAGGCGGGCGATCTCCAATGTCAGGCCCGCTGCCATGGCGTGGCCACCGCCCTTGATGATGAGTTGCGTCTCAAGCGCTGCACGCACGGCCTTGCCAAGATCAACACCCGCGATGGAACGCGCCGAGCCAGTGGCATGGCCCGTGGCCTTGTTGATGGCCAGCACAAAGGCAGGAAGGCCATAACGCTCTTTCAACCGCGCGGCGGCGAGGCCGACGACGCCGGGGTGCCAATTTTCTGCTGCCACGACCAGCGACGAGGCGCGGCGTTCCGCGCCCAACATGGCATCGGCCTGGGCCACGGCTTCATCCACCACGCGCAGCTCCACGGCTTGTCTGTGGCGGTTCAATTCATTGAGGCTATGCGCCAGGGCCACGGCTTCACCCTTATCCATCGCGGTGAGCAGCGCCAGCGCCTCATCGGCATGGCCGACGCGGCCCGCCGCATTGAGGCGGGGGCCAAGTATGAAACCCAAAGCATAAGTATCCGGCCTGCGCTTCAAGCCGCCCACATCGCTGAGTGCGGCAAGGCCCAGATTGTCGCGCCGCGCCATCACCTTCAGCCCTTGCGTAACGAAGGCGCGGTTAAGGCCTTTGAGCGGCACAACATCCGCCACAGTGGCCAAGGCCACGAGATCAAGCCACTGCAGCATGTTGGGTTCTGATTGGTCGCCAAAGAAGCGCTGTTCTCGCAGAAGTTTGTTGGTGGTGGCCAGAAGCAGGAACACCACGCCACAGGCGCAGAGATGGCCCTGCCCCGAAATATCATCCTGCCGGTTCGGATTGATCACGGCATGGG
>JAYTIG010000271.1:0-1720 GCA_043731995.1 Hyphomicrobiales bacterium | reverse complement strand
CCCGAGGCGATCCTCCTCAACTCCACTCGGTGGAGTCCTGGTGGTTTACGCCAAGGCCACGGTATACCAGCCCGGGTCATTATGCCCGAGGAAGTCGAACCTGGCTCCCGGTGGTGATGCGCTACGTTAGCGCTACCAGCAGGCCTGCCACCTCGCTCCGCCCGGGTTCACCGTCATGAACCGGACCCCGATGGAGAGAGGCGGAACCGAACTAGAACATTTTATTCCTGTTGTCAAGGAATAAAAGCTGGATTCGTATTTTTATGCCGGGGTGACGGAACGAATGGTGTGATGCGCGGGCTTAAGTTTCCCAATCCAGCACGGTTATGCCATCAAGCCCGCCTTCAGCACTCGCCACAATCATCCCGCCCACTTTTTGGTGCGCGGGGTGGGGCAGATAAGCATCACGCGCGGCGGCATCGACAAAGTCCACCGTGAAGCCATGGGTGTGGCCACGCTGCAGCCCTTCGGGGCTGGCGTCTTTGCCAGTGCTAATTGCGATGATCCCTGGCATTTGCTGTCGCAGGGCCTTGAGGGCGGTGAAGATTTGCCCGGCGGTGGATTCAGGCAGATCGCTGCGAAGTTTGAAGAGCACGACATGTCGGATCATTTTTTCGCTCCACTTTGTTCGCGATGGTTTAGCACGCGCTCAAATCGCTTGCACTGTCAGCGCAATGCGCAACCGGCTTCTTATTGCAGACGCAATTTAGTGCTGGAAGGGTGCAATAATGATCAAGAAGCGCGATATCAAGACGGCCAATCACGCCGCCGAAACCATTTTGCGGCGCATGCCCATCCTGTGGTGGCAGGCGGTTCGGCCCACGGCGGAAGGCCAGCGCGAGGTCAATCGCATGGTTGCCGAAAAACAAAAGGCCTTTGTGGATGGAATGGCTTCGGCCCAGACGCAAATAATGCAAGAAGCCATGCGCTTCTGGGCAGCACCTTTTGCAACGCCCTCCAGCGCCAAGCGTGCCGCAGCGCGCATTGCCGATGCCGCCACCGCGCCCGCGCGCAAAACCGTTCGGGCCAATGCCAAGAGATTGGGGAAGAAGGGATGAGGAGTGGCGGGCCGTAGCTCTTTTAGCACACCTCACTCCGTCACCCCGGCGAAGGCCGGGGTTGGGCTTTGATCTCCATCAAAGTTGTGATGGGATCAATCATGTCATGGAGGTCGCGCCATTCAGAATTCATCTCTTCAATGATCCTGAATTTCCACGCACGATGCCAGCGCTTCAGCAATTTCTCGCGGTGAATGGCGTCTTCCATCACGTGATGATGTTCATACCAAACCAGCTTGTCGAGGTCGCGGTTCGCTGTGAAACCCTCAAAACGCTTGTTCTTGTGATCCCAGACGCGGTGCCACAGGTCACTCGTCACGCCCACATACATTGTGCCGCGATAGGGTTTTGCCATGATGTAAACTGCTGGCATTTTCTCGGCGCGTTCGGGCATGGGGTTGACTCTTTACCATTTTCATTCGCTCGGCAACCATATCGCCGTCATCCCTGCCAACTCTCTATCGTCATCCCGATCCCGTCGCTCAGTCATCCCGGCGAAGGCCGGGGCCGGGCTTGATCATTTGCGCGGAAGCAAGAAAGCCCAACCCCGGCCTTCGCCGGGGTGACGGAGTGGGGGTGGATTGGCGTGTCAAGGTCGCCAACGGAATGGCCAATGAAATTGTCAGTCACGAACTATGCTCTCGCCGTGCTTCGCGGGCTTC
>JAYTIG010000270.1:0-1724 GCA_043731995.1 Hyphomicrobiales bacterium | reverse complement strand
CGGGTGATGCCCCCGCCATAACCTGTCATTGAACCATCAGCACCAATCACGCGGTGGCACGGCACCACAATGGCAATGGGGTTCTTGCCATTGGCCGTACCCACGGCGCGCGAATGCTGAATGTCGCCCAGCTTGCGCGCGATGGATCCATAGGAAACCGTTGTGCCGCAAGGAATGCGCTTCAACTCGGCCCACACTTTTTCCTCGAACACCGTGCCGCCACCATCGGTGAGCAGGTTGTCGATGGCTCTGAGATCACCCGCGAAATAGGCGCGGATGCGATCGGACAGGCCAAAGGGATTGGAAGCAGGCTGAAGTTCCACATCACCCACGCGCGCCTTGAAAGCGCGTTCTATGCGGTCGCCCTTGTCCTCAAACTCCAACACCAAAATCACGCCATCCCTGGCCACCAGAACCATCGGGCCAAGGGGCGTTTCAATCCGGTCGGTGAGGAAGCAATGCATGGGCAGGATGATAGGCGCTTGTGCGGGGCGATGGCCACCCGGAATTCGCCACGTCTCGTTTCAAAATGCTTTCTTTAGCCCCGCCTGTTTCATAACTTCATTCGCGGTGTGGCGGCTTTTGGAACGGGGAACGATGACAGAGCGTTGCGTTTGCGGATGAACCCATTTTTCATGGCTGCCCTTGCCGCCATCAGCTTTCATCCAGCCATTGGCGACCAGAATTTTCGTGAGATCGCGGTAGTAGTCCTTCGGCATTCACGCCACCGCGAGTGAGCGGTGCGACTGAATATCCAAATGATAGGGCCGTTTCACATGCGGCAAGTTGGCCTCCAGTATCTCGGGAGCCAGAGCTTCGACGAGCGAGACAAATTCCTCGAAAGTGTCAGCTTCAACCACCAAACCGGGGATATCCGAAGTGGAGGTGAACACCTTGGCTTCATCATCCCATTGAGCAGTAACTATGAACGTTTGTGGCATTGAGGCAGCTTAACCGAAGTCCGGCCTGAAAGCAAAACGGCTCCCTCTATCCGTCACCCCGGCGAAGGCCGGGGCCCAGCTTTCGAACGTCCAGCGCGAACCGTAAGCGGGATTCCGGCTCTGCGCCTGCGCTGCGCTCCGGCTTGTCCGGAATGACGGACTAACGAATGCCGCCCAGCGATTACTTTGCCTGTTGGCTTTGCGTTGCTCCTCGTTCACCCCAACCTCTTAACCGCATCTTGCAGCTTCGCCTTCTTCGCCTCCAACTGCGCCCGCAGCTCGCGGCTTTCATCCAGCACCTCTGGCGGGGCCTTGGCGACGAAGGCGGCGTTGTTCAGGCGGCCGTCGATTACGCTCATATCCTTGGCCACTTTCTCCAACTCTTTCGCCAATCTTGCGCGTTCGGCGGCGAAGTCGATTGTGCCTTCCAGTGGCAGGGCCACCGTGGCTTCATCGAGTGCGATTTGCGCTGAGGCGGCGGGAACGGCGTCGGCGAAATCCAGCGCGCTCAACCGTGCGAGGCGCATGATCTCGGCCTCCCAGGTTTTGGCACGCGCACGCGCCGCAGGCCCTGCCCCTACCAACACGCAAGGAATTTTGGCCCCTGCATTCACATTCATTTCCGATCGCACCGAGCGCACTTCGGAAATCAAACGGATCACCCAATTCATCTCGGCATCGGCTTTGGCATCGCCGAGGCCCTTGTAGTTTGGCCATTGCGCGGCAATCAGCAGATGTGAACGCGGCGCGGTTTTCTGCCACAGCTCTTCCGTGATGAAGGGC
>JAYTIG010000269.1:0-1729 GCA_043731995.1 Hyphomicrobiales bacterium | reverse complement strand
GCGCTTCGGGCTTTATTCTCTTTCAGAATCTGATATGGCCTTTGCCACATTTCACCCCATTGAGGCAAACCCGTGGCATGACAACTTCAGGCCCTATTCGCAACTCCCTTTCTTATGCAGATGCTGGCGTAGATATCACCGCTGGCAACGATCTGGTTGATCTGATCAAGCCGCTGGCCAAAACCACCCGCCGCAGGGGGGCTGACGCCGCTTTGGGCGGCTTTGGCGGGTTGTTTGACTTAAAAGCCTGCGGTTTCAAGGATCCTGTTCTCGTTGCCGCCAATGATGGCGTGGGCACCAAGCTGAGGCTTGCCATTGATGCTGGCATTCATCGCGGCGTCGGCATCGACCTTGTCGCCATGAGTGTGAATGACCTCGTGGTGCAAGGTGCTGAACCCCTGTTCTTCCTCGACTACTACGCAACCGGCAAATTGGATGTGAAAGCCGCGCGCGAGGTGATTGCCGGGATTGCCGATGGCTGCAAGCAGGCAGGCTGCGCGCTGATCGGTGGTGAAACCGCCGAAATGCCCGGCATGTATCACGGTGGGGACTATGATCTCGCAGGCTTCGCCGTGGGCGCTGTTGAGCGCAAGAGAATCCTGCCCGCCAAGGATGTGAAGGCCGGTGATGTGATCCTCGGCCTGGCTTCAACTGGCCCGCATTCCAACGGCTATTCACTGATCCGCAAGATTGTTGAAGTGAGCGGCTTGAAACTCAATGACTCTGCCCCCTTCGCCAAAGGCATGACAGTGGCTGAAGCGCTGCTCACCCCCACCCGCATCTATGTGAAGCCCATCCTGAAGCTGTTGAAGAAGCACTCATCCATCAAGGCCTTTGCCCATATCACCGGTGGCGGCTTCACCGAGAATATCCCCCGCGCGCTGCCGAAAAACACCGTCGCAGAAATCAATCTTTCAACTGTGCCTTTCACGCCGGTTTTCCAATGGCTGGCCAACAAAGGCGGCGTAACCGAGGCTGAAATGCTCCGCACCTTCAACTGTGGTATCGGCATGATTGTGGTGGTCAAAGCAAGGAATGTCAAAGCCATCGCTGCTGACTTCAAGCGCGCAGGCGAAAAGGTGGTGACACTCGGCACCATCCGCGCCCGCAAGGGCAAGGAACACCAAGTGACCTATTCGAATTCATTACCTGCATGAAAAAACGTGTGGCAGTGCTGATCTCCGGCACGGGCTCCAACATGAAGGCGCTGGTGACTGCTTCGCGCCAACCGGGCAGCCCTTTTGAAGTTTGCTGTGTCGTCTCCAACAAGCCGGATATAGGCGGCATCACCTGGGCGCGCGAGCAAGGCATCGCCACGCAAGTGATCAACCACAAGAACTTCGCCACGCGCGAGGCTTTCGATGCTGCCCTCAATGACTATCTGCAAAGCCAACGGCTTGATCTCATCGCCTGTGCGGGCTTCATGCGCATCATGACACCGGTTCTCATCGCGTCATGGCAAGGGCGGATACTCAACATCCACCCTTCGCTGCTGCCGCTCTACAAGGGCCTGCATACCCATGGCCGCGCCATCGCGGCCAGAGACAAAGAGGCAGGCTGCAGTGTGCATCTCGTCACGCTGGAATTGGACGGTGGCCCCATCCTCGGCCAGGCCCGCGTGCCCATCCTGCCAGACGACACTGCAGAAACGCTTGCAGCCCGTGTGCTGGTGCAAGAGCACAAGCTCTATCCCGACACGCTGGCGGCATTTGCAAGAGGCTTGATTGAC
>JAYTIG010000268.1:0-1735 GCA_043731995.1 Hyphomicrobiales bacterium | reverse complement strand
CGCTGCCTGAAGGTTTCTACCGCATCTGCGGTTACCGGGTCTGTGGCAAGCGCGCCGTGCGTGTGGACATGCTGGAACGCCTTTCGGATTTGATCCGTGACCGGGTTTTCTGGAAACCGCGCATTGACACCGAGCAACGCCCCGCTGGCAGCATGGAAGGCGGCGGCTTCACCGTTGTACCTGACATGATGTCATTAGTCGGCTGTTCCGGCGAAGAGTTCGATGAGATTCTGGCCAGCCTTGGCTTCCGCGCCCAAAAACGCATGCTGCCAAGGCCGCAGAGCCATGCCCCGGCCAAGGCCGCAGACGCCACCCCCGCACCAGCAGTGGAAGCGCCTGTCGGACCTGTTGCAGAAATGCCTGTAGCTGCAGCCCCGGCAGAGCCAGCTCCCGAAGCAGCACCTGCAGAACTATCACCACCCGCCATCGCAAGCGATGCCACCCCTGCACTCTTGCCAGAACTGGTCGAAACCAATGTCTGGTGGCCCAAAGACACGGGGCCATTCCGGGCCAGGCCAGAGCGTGCGCCGAGGCCGCAGGGTGAAAAGCCCAAGTTTGAGCGCAAGCATCACGGCAAGCCTGGCCACAACAGGCCAGACCGCAAGCCGGATAACAGCCAAGAGCGCAAACCGGATGCCCGCCCGCAACGCCCACCGCGGCCTGAAAAGCCCATGGATCCCAACTCACCCTTTGCCAAGCTCTTGATCCTGAAAGAGCAGATGAAGGGAAACTGAGCTGTCCCAGCGCCTTGATAAATGGTTGGTCTATGCCCGTTTTGTGAAGCATCGCTCCACGGCCACTGAACTTGTTGAAGGCGGCCATGTGCGGCTCAACCGCGTTAAGGTTTCAAAGCCTGGCCACCCCCTGCGCGAGGGCGACGTGCTCACCCTTGCGTTGCATGGCGAGATCCGTGTGGTAAAGGTTCTGGGTGCCGCCGAAAAGCGCGGGCCAGCCACTGAGGCACGCCTGCTTTACGAAGATTTGGCAGTGCTGCAAATTCCTCCTTCCCAGGCCGAAAATCTCGGTGCATAAGCCCGCCAGGCTTGCTATTAGCTGCGCCAAATAGCCGAACTCTGGAATGCCATGACCTACATCGTCACTGAAAATTGCATCAAGTGCAAATATCTCGATTGCGTGGAAGTTTGTCCCGTGGATTGCTTCTATGAGGGCGAGAACATGCTGGTCATCCATCCGGATGAATGCATCGATTGTGGCGTGTGCGAGCCCGAATGCCCGGCTGACGCCATTAAGCCCGATACCGAGCCTGGCCTTGAAAAGTGGCTGCAGGTCAACACCGAATATGCTGCCAAATGGCCCAATATCACCTTGAAACGCGATGCTCCGCCAGACGCCAAGGAATTTGATGGCAAGACCGGCAAGTTCGACGCCTATTTCTCAGAGAAACCCGGCCAAGGCGATTGAGCCCCCTAAATTCCCTCAAATCTGGGTGGAGTGGTGAATCTGGATTAACCACGTTTCTGCGTGGCGGGTGGATTTGTGCCGTGTACGGACGTTTGCGCCTTTAAAAATCCTTAAAATCGTGCTAGGGTGCCAAAATGTAAAGTTCCAACCCAACCTGATGGATCCGGGCATCAACGCTCGGATTTTTTAACGCCCGAATGAACCGGGGCCATCGGGTGAAGCACAGGCGGTGATTGTAAATGCCCAATTCCAAAGCAAAAAAGGCCCATGCCAAGGCTCCGGCCAAGAAGGTCGCCAAGGTCAAACTGAAGAC
>JAYTIG010000267.1:0-4787 GCA_043731995.1 Hyphomicrobiales bacterium | reverse complement strand
CTCGCTTTGCGGGGGATAGCTTGCGGCAGAGATTTGGTGCTGTGAATTTGGTGGTGGTCAGTGCCGTATTGGCAGCTGTGGGCATGGCCGGGGCACTCTTGGCACCCAACTTACCACTGGCCTTTGCGGCCTATGCCGCAGGTGGCGTCGGCATTGGCAATTTGGCGCCCGTGCTGTTTGCTGGCGGCGGGCGATTGGAGCCTGATGCGCCGGGGCGTGGCATAGCAGCGGTGGTTTCCATGGGCTATGCCGGGTTCTTGGCGGGGCCGCCGATCATCGGCTTCGTGGCCCAATTCAGCACCTTGGGCCGGGCACTTGGCCTCACGGTTGTTGCCGCTATGATCATAGCGATCTTTGCCAAGGGCGCGGCCCCATCGGCACGTTATTGAGAGGACGATATGAAACTGAAAGACCGGATATCCATTGTCACGGGTGCTGCACGCGGCATCGGGCTTGCCATTGCAGAAGAATTTGTGAAGCAAGGTGCGATCGTCGTTCTTGCAGATGTGTTGGATGATGTTGGCCAAGCTGAAGCCAAGCGGCTCGGTGCAACCTACCAGCACTGCGATGTATCCAAAGCCACGGATGCGCACGCCCTTGTGGCCGCCACAGTGAAGGCCCATGGCGCAGTAGATATTCTCGTCAACAATGCCGCGATTTCGATTGTGGGGGATTTTCTTGAGATCACTGAAGAACAGTTTGACCAAGTGATCAGCATCAATCTCAAAGGCTCCTTCTTGCTCACACAGGCCTGTGCGCGCGAGATGGTGAAACAGGTGGCCGCTGGCCGCAAGGCGGGGGCCATCGTCAACATGTCTTCGGTGAATGACACACTCGCCATTCCGGCCATTGCGCCTTACACCATGAGCAAGGGCGGCGTGCGCCAGCTTACCAAGGTGGCTGCACTGGCGTTGGCGCCGCATGGCATTCGTGTCAATGCAATTGGCCCCGGCTCGATCATGACTGACATGCTGAAGGGTGTTGTCAATGACAAGGCGGCGATGCAACGCATTCTCTCACGAACGCCGATGGGCCGGGTGGGCGAGGCCTCAGAAATTGCAACGATTGCGGCGTTCCTGGCTTCGGATGAAGCGAGTTATGTTTCTGGCCAGGTGATCTACGCCGATGGTGCGCGCATGCCGCTCAACTATGTTGTGCCAGTAAAAGAATAAAAAAGGGGCGCAGCATTGGCGCCCCTTTTGATTTCATCTTCGGGCGAGGTTACTTGCCGAACTTGCTCATGTCTGTGCCGTTGACGGTGACTTTGCCGTCTGGCGTGGCTTCCACATCCCATGACAGGGCACCATCACTTCCGGCCTTGCCCAGACCTTTGGCCGCGATGATCAGGGCTGCTCCGCTTTGCAAACCGGCTTCCGGCGGCGAGGCCTGAACCACCTTCATGATTTCATCCAGACCCTTTGCGGAGAGATGTGCCTTGCCTGTTGGCATCGCCTGTGGGCCGGCGGCAAATGTCCCTTCAGCAGTGAAGGCATAGGTATCATTGCTGACACCGGTTTTGGAAATGGTCACATCCACGGCACCCTTGGGCAGGAAGCTGCCCATCAAGGCATCAACCACATCCGGCGCGACAGGCGGGTCTTTGCTCAAGTCGAGCGCCCCCAGCCAAGCCCTTGCAGGTGTCTCGGCATCAAAGCCTGTGACCGCAATATTGAAGCCGGAGCTTTTGGGCACAAGGCTGGCGGCCCAAGCCGGCACAAGGCCGGGGGGCAAAGTCAGGCCCTCGACAGAAAGCCCCTCTTCGAAATGGCCATCCTTAACTGCACCGTTGATGTTTATACTTGCGGTGAGCTTGTCGATAGCCGCAAGGCCCATCGGGGTTTGCACTTCAATCTTGTTGATCGTGCCCTGGCCTTGGGTGTTGTTGAAAACCGGTAGCAGGGCGATCAGCATGTCCTTGAAGGCCTGTTGATCCTTTACCATTGCGTCCTTGTCCTGGTGCGCCGCCAGGAATTTCAGCAAGGGGGGAACAGCGCTGGTTCTTGCACCCGTTGCCGTTCCGGCAAAATCGCCACCGCCGAATTTGATCTGCAGATCAAGTGGAGGGCTTTCTTTGCTGGCCATCAATTCATGGATCGCGCCTGTGCCAATGGTTTCGGTGAATTTCAAATCGGCGCCGCCCGCTGCATTGGCAATGGCCGTGCCCTTCACGCTGGCGCCGTCAAATTTGCCATCGGCTTTGACATTGGTGCCTGCGGGATCATCCATCGTTTCATTGAATGTAACGTTGCTTGCAGCAGCGTCATAGTCAGAGAAAGTGCCGAGGGCCTCATCAAAAGTTCCGTTGATGGCAAGGGTTTCGAGGTTTTCCTCAAGATCCAACTGGTCTTTCAGCTTCATGGAAAATTTGAACGGGCCCTGATGCTTCACTTTCCACTTGCCCGCGCCATCAGGCGTGAGATGCAGCTCAACCGGGCTTACGGAAACTTCCGCGCCATCAGCTTTGGCGGCGGCCAGGGCGGTCGTGAAATCAAACACGGCCTTGAAGCCATCGCCATCAGGCGTCACCTTCAACGTCTCTGGCGCAGCACCGAGATAGGCTTGCAAGCTGGCCTGCAGTTTGGCCGCATCATCAGCAGAAGGGCCGGCAAGCGCGCTGAAACTGGTCGTGGCGAGAAGGGCAAGAGCAAGGCCGACTTTTTTCATGGGATCACTTTCCTTTAAGTCCAGAACGTAGCTTAGCCCAAGGTCATGACAAAAGGAAACCTCGACGGTAACAGGGGTTCAAAATAACAAGAGCCGGAGAGTATCCGGCTCTTAAAGGTGATGTGCAGTTACTAATTTATGCTTTTTGTGCCTGCCAGAGCGGCAGACCAAGCATGATCACTTGCCTTTGCGGCGGCGCTTCCTGCTTTTCGTGGATGCACCAGTGGCAGGTGTTGAAGCCGCTGAGCTTGTGGTTGTTGTGGTAGTAGTTGTGCTGTCATCATCCGCCGAATCCGTTTCAGTTTCAGTTTCGTTGGTATCGTGTGATTCAGTTTCTGTGTGCGGAGTTGACGAGGAGTCATGGCCCTCGCCAGACGTGCTGGACGATGTGGCGCCGTGCTTGCCGCCGTCTTCGGCCATGGCAGGAAGTGGCAAGAGCGAAAGGGTTGCCGCTCCGAGGCCCAGGCCTGCTGCTTGCAGCAGGAATTGGCGACGCTTGAGGATGGACGTGGTGGTCATGGATTCTCCTTGGGTTCAAGTTTCAAACCCCCGACTAGCGCAGCCTTGATGACCCGTGATTCATGAGCTTTGTCAGCCATTTATCAGGTTCAACAAGCGCGGCCCAATGCGCATGCCACTGTTACAGCGGAGGACCACATTCTATTCCACGCCGCGATGAATTCGCATCGGCAGGCCGTGCTGGAGCCATATTAGCTGGTGCAATAGTGAAGCATTCGTTGCCGTGATTTCGACAATTTGCCGCCGAAAATCCGCCTTGGGCGCCCTGTTGCTTCCACCATGGGTCTCGGGGCCTTGGAGGAAAGAATGAAAACATCTCTTATTGCGCTGGCTGTATTTATGGGTTTGGCCCAATCTGCGCAGGCCGCAGAAATTCAAGCGCCATCGCATATCGATGCCGTGACCGTTTACCCCGAAGGTGCGGATGTGACGCGCCTTGTGGATGCAAAGCTGCAGGGCGATGACACAACGTTGCTGATTGATGATGTGCCCAGTTCAGCAGATCCGCAATCCATCCGTGTTGAGGGCACCGCCAACGGCGATGTCGCCGTCACATCGGTTGACAGCAAGATGGTTCGCGAAAACGCCGAGGCCCTGAATGCAGAACGCAAGAAACTCAATGAACAGTTTGAGGGCCTTCAGGACGAGCGTGCGGCGTTGGATCAATTGCTGAGCGACAAAGAGGCTGAGCGCAAATTGCTTCTGGCACTGGCCGAGCGCCCGTTTGAAGCCAAAGGCGAAGGGGCCAAGCCGTTGGATGCTACTGCCCTAGACTCGCTGGTGGGCACAGTGGCCACGCGGTTGGCGGCCACGTCCAAGACCATTCAAGACAGCAGAACGCGCCAACGCGCCGTCGACAAGCAAATGGCCGAGCTGCAAGCCCAAATGAGTGACCAATCGCCCGAAACGCGCGCCCATCTGCTGGTAAAGGTTCATGTCCATGCAGACAAAGAGGCACAGGCGAATTTCAAACTCACCTATCGTGTGCCGGATGCTGGCTGGCATGCCTTTTATGACGCCAAGCTGTCGCTGCCCCGCGCTGGGCATGATGTGACGTTCAATCTGATACGGCAGGCATCGGTGGAACAGCGCACCAGTGAAAGCTGGAATAATGTGCAACTGACGCTTTCAACGGCGGCACCTTCTGCTGCGGCCGGCGCGCCCACCCTGGATGAAAGTGAAGTCGCCATTGTGGTGCCTCAGCCGATGGCGGCACGCAAGACAGACAGAGGTGATTTGGGTGGGCTCGACAAGTTGAAAGGTGCTGTTGCTCCCGCAATGGATGCAAACGAACTCCAGGAAAAAGATCAGAAGCAGGAAGCGAATCTGCCAGCGTCAGCACCTGTCAACACGCAAGAGGCGGAAGTTCAACAGGCGGGCTTTACCGCGCAATATGTGATTGCGGAGCGCAGTGATGTTGACAACCTCGGCACCGCCAAGAATGTGCGCATCAGCGAGGATGAACTTGCCGCCAAGCTTTCAGTTGAGGCCGTGCCCCGGCTTGATGGCAATGCCTATCTCACAGCCGCATTCACCACCAAAGCAGACGCGCCTTTGTTGGCAGGGCCAGTCCATCTCTTCCGTGATCAAGCTTATGTGGGGCA
>JAYTIG010000266.1:0-1743 GCA_043731995.1 Hyphomicrobiales bacterium | reverse complement strand
AGGGTGCTCATGGGCATCAGCCCAAGCACCCCGGGTTGGCAGGGAAATGAACCCCTGTTCTCAGTTGGCGGGCGGCTTAGCCCCATAAAGGGGCGGTGGCAAGCCCAAAGAAAATGGCGGAAAGAGAGTCCGTCTAAACGGCATCCGCGGCCATCCACCACCATACGCCAGTGACTTGATATAGGCCCTATTTTCACAGTCAACTTTCCTTCGGTGTTCACCACTGTCTTTTGGTGATTGCTCAGAGCCACCCCATTCTGCTAGGGAAGGTGCTAGGGAAAGAACTAGGGAAGGCTTCGATTTTGACATGGGCAAACTGACAGCACGCCAGGTTGACACGCTGAAGGCCCCCGGCAGGCATGCGGATGGCGGTAACCTGTATTTGAATATCGCCAAGGCTGGGGCCAAAAGCTGGGTGTTCTTCTATCGCTTCGGGGCCAAACAGCGGGAAATGGGCTTGGGCAGCATCGCAGCGACAAGTTTGGCCGAAGCCCGTGTGAAAGCCTTGGACGCCCTCAAGTTACTCAAGGGCGGCACCGA
Source organism: Hyphomicrobiales bacterium (assembly GCA_043731995.1). Taxonomy (GTDB): domain Bacteria; phylum Pseudomonadota; class Alphaproteobacteria; order Rhizobiales; family Aestuariivirgaceae; genus Aestuariivirga. Next base: position 1,203 of record JAYTIG010000266.1, on the reverse strand, counting down.
TCCGCTATTGGCGCGGCGGGCTGAGGAACGCACCAAGGCGGGCAGGGTAACATTCGGTCAATTCGCGGATGAATATATCAAGGCCCATGAGGCCAAGTTCCGCAACAGCAAGCACGCGGCACAATGGAAGGCCACCCTTGGCCCTAACTATTGCAGCGCAATTCGCAGTCTGCCCCTTGGCGATGTTGACACTGAAGCGGTGCTGAAAGTGTTGCGCCCTCTCTGGCAGAGGGTTCCCGAAACAGCAGCGCGCATTCGTGGCCGCGTTGAAAACGTCTTAGACGCTGCCAAAGCGCAAGGACTTTATCAGAGCGACAATCCCGCCCGCTGGAAAGGCCACTTGAAAGCAGTGCTGCCAGCTCGCCAGCGGCTCACCAGAGGCCATCACGCGGCTCTGCCATATGATGATCTGCCCGCGTTCGTGGTGGCGCTGAGCGACAAGGCAAATCGCAGCATCGCGGCTTCGGCTCTTGAGTTCTGCATTCTCACCGCCACCCGCACCAGCGAAACACTTGGCGCAACTTGGGCCGAGATTGATGTGGCAAAGGGTATTTGGACTATCCCGGCCAAGCGCATGAAAGCAGGCCATGAGCATCGTATCCCTCTGTCATCAAGGGCGCTGGAGATTTTGCAAGAAGTCGGTGGAGGAAAGGTGTCAGCCAGCCAGCCGGTCTTCCCTGGCTACAAGCGCGGCAAGGGCCTCAGCAATATGGCAATGGCGATGCTGCTCAAACGAATGGGGCAACAGGCAATAACTGTGCATGGGTTCCGCTCCACATTCAGGGACTGGGCCTCAGAGCAAACCAGCTTTCCACATGAGGTTTGCGAAATGGCCTTGGCCCATACCATAGGCAATAAGGCTGAAGCCGCCTATCGGCGTGGCGATCTGTTCGAGAAACGCCGCAAGCTTATGGAGGCATGGGCCGCATTTTGCGAACCGAAAAGTTCGGCCAAAATCATTGAGCTGGCGCGTATAAAGTAGGTTACCAAGGTGCAAATTCTTTTTTTCTCAAGACGTCGCAGGAAATCATGACAAGTGTTTCGGAGGTTGCCGTTCGAAGCAGAGCTGTGCCTAGATGTTTGAAGCCCAAATATACGAATATGTATCTTTTGAATTCAGATATTTTGAAAGATGTAAGAGAAGTTGGACGAAGCATTTTGTTGCTTTGAGCCATCAGGGCCTGGCTTACGTAGCCGTTCCGC
>JAYTIG010000265.1:0-4796 GCA_043731995.1 Hyphomicrobiales bacterium | reverse complement strand
CGCATTGCTGATCTGGCCATAAAATTTCAAACTAGCACAATGCCGGTACGCGATGCCCTGAGCCGCCTTGTTTCGGAACAGGCTTTGGAGGCACTGCCTAATCGCACCATTCGCGTTCCCATCATCACGCGCGTGCGGCTGGAGGATTTGTCACGCGCGCGCTTCATGATCGAGGGCCAAGTGACCCTGCTCGCCATGGAACATTTGAACGCGGATGATTTTAGAACGCTGCGCAAACTCACTGAGGACTGCGAAAAGTCTTTCACCAACCGCAGTTCCGAGAGCATTCGCAACGCGATTGAACTGAACCACGCGTTTCACAATCACATCTATCGGGCATCAGGTTCACGCGTGATGATCCCGGTGATTGAAAGTCTGTGGTTGCAATCAGGCCCCTATGTCCGAAAATCAGCTTTTCTGCACAATGAACTGCAAGACCCGGCAGGCACCCACCACCATTGGGAACTGATCAGTGCCCTGGAACGGCGCGACGGTGATGCCGCTGTGACAGCCCTGAAAAATGATATTTCGCGTGCCTTCAATTTGATCCGTGCGCAACTTGATCTTGAAGAACAGCAGGCGGATGTGGCCCATGAAGGCTGAAACAAAGGACGACAGTTTCGAACTTTATGATCTGCGGGTTGAGGTCGTGGTACCTCCTGGTGGTGCCATCTATTGTGGGGCAAAGCCTGGCGATCACTTCGAACTGCGCGGTGAAATGCTGCACCTGCCACCGGGGCAAGGCTTTTCCATTTATTCGCTGTCAGCAGTGCTACCACTGCTCGCCGCTAAACAACGACCAGCACAAGCCCACGACTGGATGTCAACGGATGCCGAGATAGCCTGCCCTGATCCCAATTGTTCCACAAGATTGCGCATCATCCGCACGGGCCTGAGGCGGTTCAGCCACGCCCAGACCACCGCTGTGCCGCTGCCCAAGGGTTGATGACATGCAGCGCATTTCACTTGGCACAGGATACGGCATTTCACGCGTCATTCGCGGAGGTTGGCAATTATCAGATAGCCACAGCCAAGCCACCAGCAACGACCCGGTGGGTGATCTGATCGCTTTTGCTGATGCTGGCATCACCACATTTGACTGCGCCGACATCTATACCGGTGTCGAAGCTTTGATCGGCCGCTTCCGGACGGAATATCTGAAAACCCGGGGTGCTGAAGCCTTCGGCAAAATCCGCGTCCACACAAAATTTGTGCCCGACATGGCGCGCTTGGCAGACATATCAAAGAGCTATGTTGAACATGTGATTGACTCCTCGTTGCAGCGCCTTGGCATGGAACAGCTGGATATCGTGCAGTTTCACTGGTGGAATTATAGCGTAGAGCGCTGGCTGGAAACAGCCGGATGGCTAGAAGAGCTGCGCCGTGCTGGCAAGATCAACCGCATCGGGGGCACAAATTTTGACACGGCGCATCTATTGGCGATCCGCAAAGCTGGTGTTCCCATGTCTTCGATGCAGGTGCAATATTCCCTGCTTGATCGACGCTCCGAGAAATCCTTCATCGAAGTGGCACAAAAGGAAAATGTCGCAGTCTTTTGTTACGGCACAGTTGCAGGCGGATTCTTAGGGGAACGATGGCTGGGTGCCGTTGAGCCGCAAGCGCCGCTCGAAAATCGTTCGCTGGTCAAATATAAATTGATCATCGATGATTTCGGTGGCTGGGCCCTATTTCAGGAATTGCTGCAAACACTTTCCACTATCGCCCAGCGCCATAAGACCGATATCGCGACCATCGCCAGCGCCGCAATTCTGGCCAGACCTGGCGTATCGGCAGTCATCGTAGGCGCGCGCAACCGGGTCCACCTCGCCGCTAATCGGAAGATCACCGATGTCGCGCTTAACGCGGATGATCTCCGTGCCATCGAAGCCGTGCTCGTCAAGTCACAGCAGCTTGCGGGCGATATTTATACGCTGGAACGCGATGTGACAGGCCGTCACGGCTCGGTCATGAAGTACAATCTGAACAGCGAGGGGAAGGAGAAGAAAACTTGAGAACACCATCCATCGCTTTAGCTTTCTAACGAAAACTGCCGGCATTTTCCGGCATCACACAGGGAAGGACTTAACAATGAAAAAACTGTTTTTGACTACTGCATTTGTGGCGATCGTGGCTGGCTCTCCGGGTCTGGCCAGTGCTGCTGATTGCACAATTACCATAGGACTGGATCTCGAATTGACAGGCGAAGCCGGCGCTTATGGTCAAGCAGGTGCCAAATCGGTTGAAATGGCATTGCGCGATTTCAATGATGCGGGCGGTGCTGCCGGCTGCAAGATCATAACCGATACGCGTGATAGCCAAACCCAGGGCAATGTCGCTGTTGATCAGGCAACACAGCTGGTCAACGTAAAGAAAGTGCCATTGGTAATCGGTGGCATCATCTCGCCGATGTCACTGGCGATCCTCACCTCGGTGACTGCGCCTGCTGGTGTTCCACAGATTTCACCTGCTTCCTCCTCGCCGACGCTCACAGCACTTGGCCGCGATGGCAAGACCAATGGTGTGTTCTTCCGCACCATCACCTCGGATGCCTTGCAAGGCACCGCCGCCGCCAAATATGCCATCGACAAGGGATTGAAGAAGATTGCTATTGTCCATGTGAACAATGATTTCGGCGTCAACCTCGAAAAAGAGTTTGAAGCCGCCTATAAAAAGCTGGGCGGCACAATAACCTCGATCACACCATACAACGAAAAGCAATCAAGCTACGCGTCGGAAGCCACGGCTGCGATGAAGGATGGGCCAGAGGCCCTCTATCTCATCAGCTATCCGGTTGATGGCGCAACCATTGCCCGTGCCTGGGTTTCTGGCGGTGGCCCGGCCAAGTTCCTGCTCAATGACGGCATGAATTCAGCTGATTTCATCAAGGCTGTAGGCGCACAATATCTGAACGAGGCCTATGGCACATCTTCGGGCACGTCTGAAACCGCCTCCACCAAGTATTTCTATAGCAACTATGAGGCCTTCTCGGGTGGCATCAAGCCTGATGCGCCTGCTGCCGATCGTTCCTATGATGCAGGTGCAATCGCGGCTCTGGCCATTGCAATCGCTGGCAAGCCCGATCCTGCTGCAATCAAGGCCGCTATACCAAAGGTGGTGGCAGCTGATGGAGCGCCGATCCATGCTGGCAAGGACGAGTTTGTCAAAGCTCTCGGCCTGATCAAGGATGGCAAACCCATCCGTTATGAAGGTGTGATCGGCCCGATCTCATTTGACCAATACGGTGACATCACCGGCCCATTCCGCCTGTGGCAGATCCAGAATGGCGAAGTGAAAACGCAAGGCGAGATGAGCGCCGATGATGTGAACAAGATCAAGGCCTCGCTCAAGTAAAGAGATCGAACCTATCAATTGTGGCCCGCGATGGAATGTCCATTGCGGGCTTCTTTTCTGGCGCCGCCGCGATCTCTAGCCACCCAGTGCTCCTATGTCCAGTTGGCCTGCGAACAAAAGACTGTTAGGCAGGATACATGATTCCCTTTTCTGTACTCGACCTTGCTCCCGTCTCTGAAGGCTCAACGCCAGCAGTCGCGCTTCAAAATGCTCGCGATCTTGCCCAATGCGCAGAGCGGTTGGGCTATCACCGTTACTGGGTGGCCGAACATCACAATATGGCGGGCATTGCCAGCGCAGCAACTTCTGTGGTGATTGGATTCATCGCAGCGAACACGTCTCGCATTCGTGTTGGTGCCGGCGGCATCATGCTGCCTAATCATTCGCCATTGGTCATCGCCGAGCAATTTGGTACTTTGGAATCGCTTTATCCGCATCGCATTGATTTGGGTTTGGGCCGCGCACCCGGAACCGACCGCCAGACGATGTTGGCCTTGAGAACCGACCCCAGTGCTTCTGATAATTTCCCGCAGGATGTGGTGGAGCTGCAAGCCCTGCTGGGTCCGTTGCAAGCTGGCCAAACGATACAGGCCGTTCCGGGCACCAACACCAAAGTGCCGCTGTGGATCTTGGGATCGAGTCTCTTTGGTGCTCAGCTCGCCGCCATGCTGGGCTTGCCTTATGCGTTTGCATCTCATTTTGCTCCCGATCAACTGATCGAAGCTCTCGAGATCTACCGCGCCAGATTCAAACCCTCAGAGCAATTGAAAAGACCTTATGCCATGGCCGGCGTGAACATCATTGCGGCCGAAACCGATGCTGAGGCCCAATATCTTTTTACATCCCTGCAGCAACGCTTTGCGGACATGGCGCGCGGCGTACGGGGGTTACTCAAAAAGCCAATTGATGACATCGAAGACTATTGGTCAGGCCCTGAGAAAATTCAGGCGCAACGCATGTTGGCCTGTTCGTTTGTTGGATCGCCCACAACTTTACGACAGCAATTGCAGGCGTTCATTGCCAAGACGGGGGTAGATGAACTGATGGTCGCAACAGCCATCTATGATCATCAAGCGCGCATGAGGTCCTATGAGCTGCTGGCCGACCTTCTTGGTGAACAATGAAAGACTGGCGTTTGAAGTTGAAAAGAGCGGCCTCAACATTCAACAAGAATTTATTTCGGTTTCAAATCGCCACGCCTGCATAACCAACTTTCCTTGCTTCTTGAGCGTTCCAGCCATGAAGCATTGCACACAGTGGAGTTGCCTCCGGCGGCCGTCAAGCGATATTGCCGGAGATCGAATGGCATAAGCCACACTCAAAACCGAGGGCTTGCATCACCGCAGTCAAGCCGCATAACATCAAGCATCAGATGGGAGAGCCTTCCATCTGATCAAGCCGCAGTCTGTCCCAATTCGTCTGAAGATTATCATGCAAAAAGGAAA
>JAYTIG010000264.1:0-1747 GCA_043731995.1 Hyphomicrobiales bacterium | reverse complement strand
CCGCTGAGGCACCAGCCGCTGACGCCAAAGGCGCTGCCGCTGCCGGGCCTGCTGCCTCGCTTGGCACACTTCTCGCCAAGGCCGACAAGGACAAGGGTGCGGCCACAGCGAAAGCCTGCCAGGCTTGCCATGATTTCACCAAGGGTGGCCCCGCCAAGGTTGGCCCCAATCTCTATGACGTTGTGGGCCGCGGCATCGGCACGGCTGCTCCCTTTGCCTATTCCGAGGGTTTCAAGACCATGGCTGGCAAGAACTGGACATATGAAGAGCTCGACAAATGGCTGACCAAGCCTTCTGACGATATCAAGGGCACCAAGATGGCCTTCGGCGGCATCAGCAATGACCAATCGCGTGCCGATGTTTTGGCCTATCTGGGCTCGCTGTCGGATTCGCCCAAGCCCTTCCCGGCGCCTTGATAGTATCGGGTTCGGTTGCCCTGGCGAAAACCTCCCAAATCGTCATCCCCGTACCCGCCTGCGCGGGCACAGGCTCCGACGGGGATCCAGCTTCCAACCCAGGCTCTGCATCCAGCCGAAGCTGGGCCCCTGCCTTCGCAGGGGTGACGGAGCCAGGCAAGACGACTGGCATTTTGTTGACCGAGTAGAGTTGGGAACGGCACTGGATTGTTATAGTCTCCCCCGAATCATGCGTGAGGCCCAATGATCAATCGCCGCCGATTTTTCCAGCTTGCAGGCTTGGCGCCACTATTGCGCGCTTTTCCCGCCCGCGCGGATGATCTCAAATTCAGCCATGCGGTTTCGCTGTTTGATGACATCAAATATCCAGCGGACTTCAAGCAGTTTGATTATGTGAATGTGAGTGCGCCCAAGGGCGGGCGTTTCCGGCTTTCTGCACTGGGCACATTTGACAGCCTGAACCCTTACACCGTGAAGGGCGACCCGGTGGCGGTCAGCGTGCTTGACCAGTTGATGGTGGCCGGGTTGGATGAACCTGCCACGCGCTATCCTCTCATCGCGGAAGCCATCGCTTATCCTGAAGACAAATCGCGCTGCGTGTTCCGCCTCAATGCTGCGGCGCGCTTTCATGACGGCAAGCCGATCACGCCGGAAGATGTGATCTTCAGTCTTGATGCCATGAAGAACAATCTCGCCAGCTCTGCGGCCTATTACAAGAATGTCTCCAAAGCAGAACAAACGGGCGAGCACGAAGTGACTTTTGTATTTGCCGAAAAGAATAACCGCGAATTGCCCAGCATTATCTCTGAACTCGCGATTCTGCCGAAGCATTGGTGGACAGGCAACGGGCCCGATGGCAAGCCCCGCGACATCAATGCGGCTTCGATGGAACTGCCGCTCGGTTCTGGCGCTTACAAGTTCAAATCCGTTTCAGCCGGGGCTTCAATCACACTGGAGCGCGTGGCCGACTATTGGGCCAAGGATTTGCCGGTGAATGTGGGCCAGAACAATTTTGATGAGTTGGTCTATGCCTATTTCCAAAGCCCCCAGGTTTCCTTCGAGGGTTTCAAGGGCGACCAGTTCGACTATCAATTTGAAAGCAGCTCGAAGCAATGGGCCACGGGCTATGATTTTCCTGCCATCACCTCCGGCAAGGTGGTGAAAGAGGAGATCACATTGAAGCAGGTGCATGGGTTGCAGGCCTATGTGCTCAACCTGCGCAAGCCGCAATTCCAGGATATCCGCGTGCGCCGCGCCTTGAACCTGGCCTTTGATTTTGAATGGGCCAACACCAATCTTTTCTATGGGCAATACAAGCATGCACGGTCGCT
>JAYTIG010000263.1:0-1748 GCA_043731995.1 Hyphomicrobiales bacterium | reverse complement strand
ATCCGGCAATCTTGCGGCGGCACACCAACACAGCAAATGCACGAGGAGAATTAAGAGATGCGTCGGTTTTCACCAGTCAATTTTGTTGATGTTCGCCTCGAAGGCAAATTCTGGAAAGAGCGGCTTGACACAGTTCTGGCCGAAACCATTCCAAGCCAGCATGAGAAACTTGGCGAGTATAAGATTTTAGAGTCGATGGATCTTCTTCAACCGCCGCCGCCCTTGCGCTATCCGCGCAACCAGCACAATTTTACCGTCCAGGTCTTTTGGGATTCAGACATTGGAAAATGGATTGAAACGGCGAGCTACGGCCTTTCGCATCGGCGCGATGCAAAGATTGAAGCGCAAATCGAAGCCCTAGTTGACAAGTTCGAGGCCGCCCAGCTTGCCGATGGCTATCTCAATCTCTGGTACATTGGGCGAGAGCTGGACAAGCGCTGGACCAATTTGCGCGACAATCACGAACTCTACAATGCAGGTCATATGTTGGAAGGCGCGGTAGCCTATTTCCGGGCGACGGGCCGCAGGCGCTGGCTCGACATCATGGAGCGCTATGTTGAGCACATCCGCAAAACATTTGGACCAGGACCAAATCAAAAGCACGGCTATTGCGGCCATCAGGAAATTGAACTCGCACTAATCAAACTCTTTCACCTGACCAAGGACAAAAAACATCTCGATCTCGCCAGCTATTTCATCAACCAGCGCGGCACCCAGCCACCGCATTATTTTGATGAAGAGGCCCGCGCGCGCGGTGAAAACCCGGCCGACTACTGGTTCAAGAGCTATGAATACAGCCAATCTCACCAACACGTCCGCGATCAAACCAAGGTCGTGGGCCACGCGGTGCGTGCCATGTATATGTACACCGCCATGGCGGACCTGGCCGCTGAACTGAACGATGCCGGCCTCAAGCATGCCTGCGAAGTTCTATGGCACGACGTGATGGCCACCAAAATGTATGTGACGGCGGGTCTCGGGCCATCGGCGCAAAATGAGGGCTTCACGCGCGACTATGACTTGCCCAATGAAACAGCTTATGCCGAAACCTGCGCTTCTGTTGCCTTGATCTTCTGGGCCCAGCGCATGCTGCATCTCGATCTTGATGGTCAATACGCCGATGTGCTGGAACGCGCGCTATACAATGGCGCGCTTTCAGGCCTGTCGCGCGATGGGCGACACTATTTCTATGCCAACCCGCTCGAAAGCAATGGCACGCCAACGCGATGGGATTGGCACCTCTGCCCCTGCTGCACCATGAACGTGGCGCGGCTCATCGGCCAGGTGGGCGGCTATTTTGTGTCGCACAGCAATGATGAAATTGCTCTTCATCTCTATGGCGGCATTTCAACTTCGGTTGAACTTGAGAAGGGCAATGTGAAACTGCGCGAGACCAGCAACTACCCATGGTCTGGCGAGATCAGAATTGAAATCGAAACTGAAAAACCTACTGAATTCACACTCAACTTGCGCATTCCCGGGTGGTGTAAGGGAGCCAAGGTGCAGATCAATGGAAAGGAATTTTCATCCGCCGCAGTGGTCAAAGGCTATTTGCCAATCAAGCGCACCTGGGCCAAAGGCGACGTTGTATCTCTCATCCTGCCTATGCCAGCCCAACGTGTTTATGCCAATCCGGCTGTCAGCGTGGATGTGGGGCGCGTGGCGCTGTCACGCGGCCCGCTGGTCTATTGCATTGAAGAAGTCGACAACCCAGGCGGCGCGGTGCAACGCTTGAAACTGCCCCGCAA
>JAYTIG010000262.1:0-4805 GCA_043731995.1 Hyphomicrobiales bacterium | reverse complement strand
ACTTCTGCGCCAGCGCCTTGTGGGCAGAGCCTTCAATCAGGCCCGCCACTTCAATCTGCAGATAATGCCCTTCGGCAAAATTCGCAGCCTGATACTTCTCAGTCTTTTCTTCGATCATGTGATAGGCCGGAGAGGTGACATAGGAAAACACCATTGGCGCTTCGCCCTTGGTAAACAGTGCATAGGCATCATCCCAGCTGGCGGCAGTGGTGAGAATGCGTGGCTTCAATTTCTTCCAGGCATCTGCGGCCTTGTCGCCATAGACCTGCTTCATCCACAACATAAAACCAAGGCCCGGAGTTGAAGCGCGCGGATCTTCGAGCACGATCTTCTGCGAAGCATCGCCGTTCACCAACTCATCAAGGCTCTTGGGCGGGTTTTTCAGCGTCTCAGTGTTATAGACCACGGCGAAATAGCCATAGTCATAAGGCAGGAAAGTATCGTCCTTCCAGCCGCCGGGAACTGTGGCCCGCGCCACATCCACACCATGCTTGCCGAACAGGCCCGTGGCTTTGGCTTCGGCGGTGAGATTGGTGTCGAGGCCCAAAACCACATCGGCCTTGGTGTCTTTGCCTTCCAGCTTCAGCCGATTGAGCATGGCCACGCCATCGCCCAGTGCCACGAAATTCAAATCGCAATCGCAGGTTTTTTCAAACGCGGTTTTCACCGCTTTGCCGGGGCCATAGTCGCCAGCAAAACTGTCATAGGTGTAAACAGTAAGTGCATCCTTGGCGTCAGCGGTTGCCGCAAAAGCCGCAGTGGCGAGCAATGTAATGAGAATCTTCTTCATGTCGTCTCCTTTCAAAAAATGGTTGCGAAAAGGAAACGATGGGTGCGAACACCCGCCCGCAATCCCTCCGCTGGTATGAGCCAGATCAGGTTCAGCGGGTTGGCAGATATTGCCTCTCAGTCTGGCTTTGCGGCCAAACACCCCGTTGAGAGCGCGCCCTGAATAGACCGCAAAGTTTGGCGATGCAATCACCTTCTGCTACAGAGCTGCCATGTCGAAATTCGCGATCCTCCTTGGTGGGGAAGTCATTCCCACGCCGCGCCTGCGTCGCCAACTTGATGGCTCGCGCGTGATTGCGGCCGACGGCGGCATGGCCCATGCCAAACTGCTGAAGCTGGTTCCGGAACTCTGGGTCGGCGACTTTGATTCCACGCCCAAGGCCTTGGCCGATCATTGGCACAATGTGCCGCGCCAGACCCATCCCGTCGAGAAAGATGCCAGCGATGGCGAACTGGCGATCTCCGAGGCGCTGCGCCGCGGGGCGACGTCACTCATTCTGGTGGGCGGCATGGGCGGGCAGTTGGACCATGTTCTGGCCCATGCCGGTTTTTTGCTGGCGCTGGCCAAAAGAGAAATTGATGTGATGATGACATCTGGAACAGAGGAAGCGCACGGGCTGGTGGGTGATTTGCAACTCTTGGATTTGAAGCCCGGCACGCGCGTATCAGTGATGCCATTCACTGATCTAGTTGGTTTTTCTATCTCCGGCGTGAAGTGGCCGCTGTCGGCACGCAATGTAAAACTGGGCACGGCTTTCACATTGGCCAATGTGGCCACAGGTCCGGTGAAAATGTCTTTGAAAGCTGGCAGCGCTCTTGTGCTCACTTATCCAGTTGTTGCCCGTGGCTGACTTTCTCATCGAACGCATGGGCGAAAAGGGCGATGGGCTGGCGAGAGGCCGCGCCTTCGCGCGCAGCTTGCCTGGCGAAAAGGTCGATGAAAGCGGCCGCGTTCAGCAGGCATCGCCGGACCGCATCGCCGCTTTCTGCCCCGTATTTGAATCCTGCGGCGGCTGCAAGTTGCAACATTGGGCGACAGCGCCTTATCAAGCGTGGAAACGCGAACTTCTCGTTTCGGCCCTGGCTGCAAGAGGACTGAACACCGAAGTGAAGCCGCTGATTGATGCGCATGGCCAAGGCCGCCGCCGCGTGGCGCTGCATGTGCGCCAAGTGGGGAACGCCTGGCGCGCAGGCTTCATGGCGGAAGGCAGCCATGCGCTGGTGCCGATAGAGCAATGTCCCATACTCGCCTCGAAACTCCAGTCCATTCCGCAAGTCGCCGCAACCTTCGGCACCATCTTCGGAGAATGCGACGTTCTGGCGGTGCTGGCCGATAACGGCATCGACATCGCCATCAAGGCCACGCGCAAATTGGCCGACAAGGCCGTGGCGCAGTTTGATGGTTTCATGCGCCAACATGCCATTGCGCGCATCGCCGTGAATGGCCAGACAATCGGGCAACTGGCACCACCCATCATCGCCATGGGCAAGGCCCGCGTGGCACTGCCCGTAGCCGGTTTCCTGCAAGCCACCGCCCAGGGCGAAGAGGTGTTGGCCACCTTGATTGATGATGCGCTGCCGAAATCCAAGAACGTAGCAGACCTGTTTTGCGGCATCGGCCCCTTCGCATTGCGTCTGGCCGAATCCCGAAGCTGCACCGCAATTGATTCATCCAAGCCAGCCATTGCGGCTTTGAATTTCGCCCTGCGTAACACCCAAGGGCTAAAGCCCATGAAAGCCGAAGCCCGCGATCTATTCCAAAACCCGCTGACGGCACAGGAACTCAATGAATTTGATGCCGTGGTGCTGGACCCCCCGCGCGCAGGTGCCGAGGCGCAATGCAAGATGCTGGCGAAATCCAGGGTGAAACGCGTTGCCTATGTTTCTTGTGATGTGCAGTCTCTGGCGCGCGATGCAGTGATTTTGGTGCAGGGCGGTTATGACTTCGTGCGGGCAACTCCCGTGGATCAGTTCAAGTTCTCATCGCATCTTGAAACCGTGGCGGTGTTTGCGCGCGGCCGGGGCTGACAAGGCCGCAGGCACTCTGGCTTGTTCAAGCGGCAAGAACTCGTACTTCTCGGGTTGGCAACCAAATCGTGAAATTGGCACCTTGGCCGGCGATTGACTGAACTTCCAGCCCGCCACCATGAAGTTGGGCAACCTGCATCGCAGCCGCCACACCAAGTCCACTGCCGAAACTCTTGCTGGTAAAGAACGGCTCGCCGACCTTGGCCAGCAAATCCTGCGGAATGCCTGGTCCGTTATCAGTGACCGTGATTTCAGCGCCGCGGAAGGTCTGCGTGAGATTGAGCAGCACTTCAGGTTTGAACTCCGGCTCATTGGCCCGGCGCAGTTCCAAAGCCTCACATGCATTGTTGAAGATGTTGATGATTGCGCGCCGCAGGCGTTCGGGGTCAAATCCCACTGGCATATCATGTTCGGGCAGTGCCAGCTTGATGACAATGGCAGGATCGATGCGACCAGCCTCTTCCTCCAGCAAGTTTTGAAGCCAATCGGCCAAATCCTGGACACTGCATTCAATGCGCTGGCTGCGTGAGAAATCCAGCAATTGCGCGATGATATTGTCGCAGCGCAAAACTCCGGTTTCGATCCGTAGGAATTGCGCGTCGGCATTGATATTGGCATTCTTTAACTTCCGCTCAAGCAAGAACAGCGTGTTGCGAATGCTTGCAAGCGGGTTGCGGATTTCATGGGCGACAGTGGCCACGAGATTGCCGAGATGAGCCATCTTGCCACGCTTGATGATTTCTTCTTGGGCCTCGCTCAGATCCCGCAATCTTGCCGAGAGCTCGCTGTTCAGACGCGACACATCTTCATTGAGGTGCCGGAGTTGATCCGCCGCTTCGGAAGCTTTGGCTCCTGATTTTTCTGCGGTGATGCGCGCCCGTTCATGGCCTAGAGCGAGTGCGCGGGCTTGCTTGAGATTACGCCGGGCCAGGGAAAACATGGCAGCAGCCGCAAGCCCCACAAATAGAAGGATAATGGCCCCATTGCGTCTTTCGTTGTAGGCGTCCGCCACTTCCTTGCTGGCCCAGAAAGTTGCGTTTGATGTGCCAGACCAGAGTGTCCACGCCGAGTTGCCTTCAGGCAAAGATAGTGAAGTTGCCTCGGAATAGATCAAAGCCGGATCCGCCTGGCCTGCTTCAACAAGACCCCGTGCGGCGCCCAGTTGCGCGATACCGTCGCCGTCGGCGAAATATTGAGTTTCTGTATTCACCAGAGCCAAATTTGGTGTCGGCAACAGATCTTTCACGGCGCTGCTCAACATGATGGCCGAAATCGTGCCTCTCAGCTGGCCGTCCATTCCGAAATAGGGAACCGAAAATATGATGCCAGATCTATCCTTGTCGTTTTCCGTTTTGACAAAATGGGTATTGTCACAAGTTATAACTTCCGGGCCGGAGACCATGGGCATCGCAATGCCATTGACATGCGATATGTCAGGGTAGTGGTCCTTCAGCCACCGCGCATGCTGTGTGAGCTGGGCATACTCGAAATCTTCGATTTGAGGCGGGCCGGTGTAATCGGATGATGCGGAGCCCGGCATCTGTAACCGGCGCTGGGCCAGCGCCACACCGTTGCCGGGATCGACAATGAGCTGATCGAAGGCGAGAATGGGCGCCTCTTTTTTCAGGGTGACGGTGTCAATTCTGTCAGGCGTAAAATCGATCGGCACGATGTAGACTTCAGAGACAGCCACATTATCTGCGAGATTGTTGTATATCTGCTGGAAGGTAATGAGACCTTCCTCTGAGAAATTCTCGCCATGTCTTTGCGTGGTGCGTACTGATGGAAGAACGGCCAGCATGCGCAGGTTTTCATAGATCGAACGCAGCGATTGCGTCACTTTGCGGACATGGTCTTGGGCTTCCGCGTGTTGCTCTTTGATGAAATGCTCGCGTGCAGACGCTATCTCATCCTTGAACCGCAATTGGATCAAGCTGGCGAAACCAATGAGCAGGCAGGTGGCCCCCAGCACTGCAATTTTTGAAATT
>JAYTIG010000261.1:0-1751 GCA_043731995.1 Hyphomicrobiales bacterium | reverse complement strand
GCCACTATCATGCCCGGCTTCACCCATTTGCAATCAGCCCAGCCCGTCACCTTCGGCCATCACCTGTTGGCCTATGTGGAAATGCTGTCGCGCGATCTGAGCCGCTTTCAGGATGCGCGCAAACGCATGAATGAAAGCCCGCTGGGCTCTGCCGCCCTCGCAGGAACCTCTTACAACATCGACCGCAAGGCCACCGCCACGGCGCTGGGCTTTGATGCACCCATGAGGAATTCCATGGACGGCGTTTCGGCACGGGATTTCGCACTGGAAGTTCTGGCCGCCTGTTCGATCTGCGCCATTCATCTCTCGCGGCTGGCGGAGGAAATTGTCATCTGGTCCTCCGCGCAGTTCCGCTTCGTCAAGCTCAGCGACAAGTTCACCACTGGCTCATCCATCATGCCGCAGAAGCGCAACCCCGATGCCGCAGAACTGATCCGCGCCAAGCCGGGACGCATTATGGGTGCCTTCACGGCACTGGCCGTGATGATGAAGGGCCTGCCTCTCACCTATTCCAAGGACATGCAGGAAGACAAGGAACAGACCTTCGACGCACTCGACAACATGGGGCTCGCTATCGCCGCGATGGCGGGCATGGTGCGCGATATGGAACCGAACAAGGATGTGATGCTGGCGGCCGCCAATTCAGGTTTCTCCACCGCCACTGATCTGGCTGATTGGCTGGTGCAAAAATTGAAAATGCCTTTCCGCGAGGCCCATCATGTGACAGGCCGCATCGTGGCTCTGGCTGAAAAGAAAAATCTCCTTTTGTCAGAACTTTCGCTCGAAGACATGCACGCCGTTCACGACAAGATTGACGCTTCTGTCTTCAAGGTGCTTTCGGTTGAGGCTTCGGCCAAATCGCGCACCAGCCTTGGCGGAACAGCACCTGCCAATGTGGCGCGCGAGGCCAAGGCCTGGCTGAAGAAATTACGTGCATGATCGAGCAAAGCCAAATCCATAAGTCCGTCACCCCCGCGAAGGCTGGGGTCCAGCTTCGGGCGATGAGTTCAGCGGGCCAAAGCGGGATGCCAGCCTGCGCTGGCATGACGGTTTTAGGAATTGTGCTAACAATGCGGGAAAAGGAAATTGCCCAATGAAAAAACTTCTTCTCCTTGCCCTGTGTCTTGCAAGCCTCACCGCCTGTGGCGTGCGCGGTGATCCCGTGCCCCCTTCCAAGGCCAACACCGTTGTGAACTGATGCATCATTTTTCCTACAAGAACGGCATCCTTCATGCCGAAGACGTGAACCTGAAGCAGCTTGCCGATGAGGTGGGCACACCCTTCTATTGCTATTCCACCGCCACGCTGGAGCGGCACTTCAAGGTGATGGACGATGCCTTCAAAGGCACCGAACATCTTCTGTGCTACGCCGTGAAGGCCAATAGCAATCAGGCCGTGCTTAAAACCATGGCGGCCTTGGGTGCCGGCATGGATGTGGTCTCGGAAGGTGAATTGCGCCGCGCTTTGGCCGCAGCCGTGCCCGCCCGCAAAATCGTATTTTCCGGCGTGGGCAAAACCGCGCGTGAAATGGCCTTTGCGCTGCGCGAAGGCATTGCCTGCTTCAATGTGGAATCAGAACCAGAACTCGAATTACTGAGCGAGATTGCCAGCCGCGTTGGCCAGCGCGCCTCGGTTTCCATCCGTGTCAATCCGGATGTGGATGCCAAATCACATGCCAAGATTTCGACAGGCAAGTCTGACAATAAATTCGGCATCACCTATCTTCGCGCCTCCCAGGTCTATGCCCGCGC
>JAYTIG010000260.1:0-1753 GCA_043731995.1 Hyphomicrobiales bacterium | reverse complement strand
CACCGATATCGACTTTGCGTTCGCCGACCGGCTCTATGCCCATTATGTCAATCTGCGCCACACCCGAGGCCCCTTTGACGAGGCAGAATTCGCACATGCCTTTGCCATTCTGGGCGCACAGCGTGCCACCAAAATTCTTGGCATTTTTGCGCGCCTGAATATGCGTGATGGCAAGCCGCAATATCTGCAGCACATGCCACGCGTCTCGCGTTATCTGGCGCGTAACCTGCAACACCCTTCACTTGCAGAAGTGAAGGTCTGGTTTGAAAAGCATATGCCAGCGGCGCTGGCAGTTGGCGAAGTCTGATGTCCACCCATCCGAAAATCGCCATGGTATTGGCAGCGGGCCTTGGCCAGCGCATGCGCCCGCTCACCGATATCACACCCAAGCCGCTACTGCGCGTGGCGGGCAAGCGCATTATCGATTACGGTTTGGACGCACTGCGGGCTGCAGGCGTTGGGCGCGCCGTTGTCAACAAACATTACCTTCCGGAACAGATCGAGGCTTGGGCCAAAGAAATTACAAATCCACACATTACGCTTTCCGATGAGAGCGATGAAGTATTGGAAACCGGCGGTGGCATTGTGCGTGCTTTGCCATTTTTTGGCCATGAGCCCTTTTATGTTCTCAATTGTGATTGTTTCTGGACTGAATCCGGAACCCCCGCACTCACGCGGCTGGCCGAAAGCTGGGACGATTCAAAAATGGATTGCCTGCTTCTGTTGTGCGATCCCGCACAAACAACTGGCTATGATGGCGACGGTGATTTTGTGATTGATGCACAAGGTCGTCTCATCCGGCAGCGTAATCACGCGCTGGCCTATATCGGTGGATATATTGTTCACCCACGTCTCTTTGCGGGCGTGCCAGAAGGCAAATTTTCCATGAATGTGCTGTGGGATAGGGCGATTGCCCAAGGCCGAATGTACGGGATTGCTCATAGAGGCCACTGGCTGCATGTCGGAACACCCGATGCCATCGGCAAAGCTGAGGCCTTTTTTCAGGGCCAGCCATGACCAGCCGCCTGCCGCGTGTCTATAATCTTGCGCCCGGCGGCCACTTTCTGGATGAGTTGGCCGAGGCCGTTCTGTCTGGCTTTCCGGTTGATGACGCCAAACGCCCACTGAATGAATGGACGATCCTGCTGCCCACGCGCCGCGCCGCCCGCGTTTTCGCAGATGTGTTGCGCGCCAAAAGAGGCGCAAGGGCGCTCATCCTTCCGCGCATCAAACCCATTGGCGATTTGGATGAAGACAGGTTGGCGGATGAAGTGGTCTCGGCCGATCTCCCACCCGCAATCTCTTCGGTGGCCCAACTGTTTGTTCTGCTCGGCTTGGTGAAAGAGTGGTTGGCGAAGAACCAGCATCTGGCTTTTGCGCAAGAAATTGCCGCATCACCGCTTCAATCCGTCAGGCTGGCTGAAAGCCTGGATGAGCTTTTGCGACGTGTGGAAACCCAGGAATGCGGGTTTGATAAATTGCAGGATGTCTATGGCACGGAACATTCCGAACATCGCGAAGCCATCCTGAGTCTCCTCTCACTTCTAAGTCTGCGATTGCCAGAAATTCATGCTGTGGGGGGAACCATGGGTGCCGCCGCAAGACGCAGCATGATGATCAGGCAGGAAGCCACGCGCATTGCAAAAGGTGGCCAGCAGGGACCCATCATTGCGGCAGGTTCCACGGGCACAATTCCCGCCACGCGCGCACTGCTGGAAGCCATCGCGCGGCATGAGCTGGGTGCAGTTGTTCT
>JAYTIG010000259.1:0-1759 GCA_043731995.1 Hyphomicrobiales bacterium | reverse complement strand
GCACATCGCGGAATTTGGCCAGAAGGGTTATCACGGCGTGGCCATCGTTTCGCGCCTGCCTTTCGTTGAACAGCACAGCCGGAATTTTTGCCAGAAGGGCGACAGCCGCCACGTGAGCGTGAGGTTTGAAGGCAAGACGACTTTCACGCTGCACAATCTTTATGTTCCCGCCGGCGGCGATGAGCCAGACCCAAAGATCAACGACAAATTTGCCCACAAGCTCGCCTTCCTTGAGGAAATGGAGGGCTGGTCAAAATCCCATGCCGTGCCCAAGGGCGGCGATGCCATCATCGTTGGCGATCTCAACGTCGCACCGCTTGAACATGACGTGTGGAACCACAAGCAGCTCTTGAAAATTGTCTGCCACACGCCCGCCGAAACCGAACGCTTTGACAAGATCATGAAGGCCGGAAGCTGGGTTGACGTGATGCGAAATCACATTCCACCTACTGATAAACTTTATACCTGGTGGAGCTATCGCAGCAAGGATTGGGAAGCCGCCAACAAGGGCCGCAGGCTTGACCATGTTCTCGTCACACCCAATCTGTCGAAGAAAGCCAAGAAGCTGACCGTGGTGAAGGACGCCCGAGGGTGGACACAGACATCCGACCATGTTCCGGTTATTGTCGATTTTGCCTGACACTGCCGCGGTGCACATCGCGCTGGTGAATTCGCGCCACTGTTTGCCAGGCAAGGCAAAAACTATTTTTGCCTCACCAATTGACACGCATTGTGCCAATGCGGGTTTGCGATGAAGATTTTGATGTTTGGCGGCTCGGGGCAAGTGGGGCGTGAGCTACAGCGCAGCTTGGCGCCCTTGGGTACATTGCTGGTTTCCGGGCAGGGCGGATTGCCGCGCGCCGATCTAACGGATTTCGCCCGATTGGAAAATCTTATCACCACCTTGAAACCAGACGTCATTGTAAATGCCGCTGCTTATACGGCCGTGGACAAAGCCGAAACTGAGCGCGAGATGGCCCAAAAGATAAACGCCGACGCGCCGGGGGTTCTGGCGCGGGCCGCCAAGAAAATTTCAGCCCCGTTGGTGCATTATTCGACAGACTATGTATTTGCAGGCACCGGCACAGTGCCTCACCTTGAAGATGATCCTGCCCATCCCTTGAACCACTATGGCGCAACAAAACTGGCCGGGGAAAAAGCTATTTCAAGCGCCAAAGGCGTACATTTGATTTTCCGCACCAGTTGGGTCTATGCACCTCAGGGCAAGAACTTTCCGAATTCCATGCTGCGTCTCGCCACCGAGCGCGATGTGCTAAAAGTGGTGAATGATCAACATGGCGCCCCTAGTGCCGCCGCTTTTCTGGCTGACAACACACGCCTTGCCGTTCAACACTTGCAGCAGAATGCCGAAGTTTCCGGTCTTTACCATCTCGTTCCCGCAGGAGAGACAACGTGGTTTGGCCTGGCGCAATACCTGTTGCATGAAGCGCATGCGTCTGGCTTGCTCAATTACCTGCCAAAATTGCGGGCCATCTCGTCAGCTGAGTTTCCACAGGCGGCGATGCGACCACTGAATTCGCGCCTCAATACGGAAAAATTTCGCCGGATCTTCGGCGCAACCTTTCCCGACTGGAAGGTTGGAATCAACAGCTTTCTGGGGATATTGCGCGATCAAGCCATACGTGGTTTGACTGAACTTGAATAGAGGCATTGAGGATCGATTATCGTGAGAAAGGGAATCATACTTGCAGGTGGAACAGGCTCCAGATTGAGGCCCGCCACCCTTGCGGTTTCCAAG
>JAYTIG010000258.1:0-4851 GCA_043731995.1 Hyphomicrobiales bacterium | reverse complement strand
ACATCCCGCTATACTCCAGCATTGGGTTCAAAATTCCAATTTCTGGCCATCAAGTCTTGCAAGCTCACGAAGACGACGATGGTTGGGAATTTCGCTGTAACCAGCCCTGGCAGATATCGCCACCTCACCGCTCACACATTGATTTGCAAACCGGCAATTGGCAGGTTAACTAGATCCAACGTTCTCAGGGCGGGGTGTAACTCCCCACCGGCGGTAGATTGGTCAAGAACCAAAAGCCCGCGAGCGCTTCAGTGAAATGCAAGTTTCGCTGGAGGTCAGCAGACCCGGTGTGATTCCGGGGCCGACGGTTAAAGTCCGGATGGAAGAGAACAGAAGAAACGGCAGGCACCCAGTGCAGGCCCGCGGTGCGGGTGGGCGTGGGGTGGTTGCCATGATGTGCAATTTCCGGGCCGGCGCTTTTGCCAAGCCGGTTGATTTGCATCATGGCATCAATGCTTTTTCCTTTGGCCCTGTGTTGACGTGACGAAATGCAACAGGGCCTTGATGAACACGACACCAACCAGCCTTCCCAAAGTCAGCGTCACTGAGGCCATGAATTTGGCCCTTGCGGCGGCGCGTGAACACGAGGGGGCAACGGCACCCAACCCGCCTGTGGGCTGCACGCTGCTGGATGAGAGCGGTGCAGTTCTGGCAGTGGCAGTGCATCATGGCGCAGGCCAGCCGCATGCCGAGGCAGCAGCCATCGCAAAGGCGCGGGTGATGGGTGTTGCACATCGCATTCACACCGTGGTGGTGACGCTAGAGCCCTGCAACCATCATGGCCGCACCCCGCCTTGCACTGAAGCCATTTTGGCCACCTCCGCCCGCGCTATGGTGGTGGGCATGAAAGACCCAAACCCCGCTGTCAAAGGCGGTGGCATCGCGCGGCTGGCGGCGGCGGGGCTAAATGTCAGACTTTATCGTGATGGCAAGGATGCTGCTTTGGCGCGGCTGATTGCGCCTTTTGCCAAGCGTGTGACGCAAGGCTTGCCCTGGGTGACGGTGAAGCAGGCGCTCAGTGCATCAGGCAGCATGATTCCTCCCGCAGGGCGGAAAACCTTCACCTCGCAATCCTCCCTTAAGCTGGCACATGAATTGCGCCGCCGCGCCGACGCCATCTTCACAGGCTCCGGCACCGTGCTGGCGGATGATCCGCTATTCACCGTGCGCCATGTTGGGGATTTTCCGGGCAAGGCCCGCAAGCTCATGGTGTTTGATCGGCGCGAGCGCATTCCCGCCAGCTATCAGGCGGTGGCCGAGGCGCGTGGATTGACCGTCATTCATACCACTGCACTGGAACCGGCGTTGCGTTTTGTGGTGGAAACCGGCGGGCTGGAAGTGCTGGTCGAGGCTGGCCCGCAATTCACCGCGCACATGCTGCAAAGCAGATTTTGGGACGAGCATGTGCGCATCACACAAGCCGCGGGCGGCGACCATGTTGAAATTCTAAACAGGAAGATGGCCTGATGTTTTCTGGCATCATTGATAAATTGGGCAAAGTGCAAGCCATCAAGCGGGAAGCTGGCGCGCTGACATGCAGCATCACCACCGGCTATGATGATTTGGCTTTGGGTGAAAGTGTTGCGGTGAATGGCGTGTGCCTCACGGTGGCCAGTTTGGCTGAAGCCGGGATGGCGAGTTTTTTCGCGAGCGCCGAAACCTTGGCGCGCACCAATCTGGGCACATTGGCAGCGGGCGGGCAGGTCAATCTGGAACGCGCCGTCAGCCTGAACACGCGCCTCTCTGGCCATATGGTGCAGGGACATGTGGATGGGATGGGCAGGCTGGCCTCTATTGTGGCTGAAGATGGCGCGTGGCGGCTGGTGGTGGAAGTGCCGCAGGGGCTGGCGCGCTATTGCGTTGAAAAAGGTTCGATCGCACTTGATGGCATCAGCCTCACCATCAACAGTTTGGAAGATGTGAAGGGCGGGCCTTCCCGCATCGGCCTCACCATCATTCCGCACACTTTCTCACACACCAATCTCAATGCCGCACAAGCCGGTGATGCCCTCAACATCGAAGTGGATGTGATGGCCAAATATGTGGAGCGCCTATGTCACGCCTATCAATAGCACTGGACCAATTGCGCCGTGGCGGCATGATCATCCTTGTTGATGATGAAGACCGCGAGAACGAAGGCGATCTTGTTGTCGCGGCGGAATTTGCGAGCGCTGAGGCCGTGAATTTCATGGCGCGGCATGGCCGCGGCCTCATCTGCCTGCCCATGACGGCAGAACAGATTGACAGGCTGGGCCTGCCGGCCATGGCCGCCGTCAACAAGGCGCGGCGTTCCACCGCCTTCACCGTTTCCATTGAGGCGCGCGATGGCATCACTACGGGTATTTCGGCCGCAGACCGGGCGCGCAGTATCGCCGCCGCCAGCAATCCTGATGCCAGGGCTGAAGACATTGTCATGCCGGGCCACATCTTTCCCTTGCGCGCTGCAGAAGGCGGTGTGTTGAAGCGCCAGGGCCACACCGAAGGATCGGTGGATTTGATGCGCCTTGCAGGCCTTCGCACTGCTGCCGTGATCTGCGAGATCATGCGTGAGGATGGCACCATGGCGCGGCGGGATGATCTGGATGTGTTTGCCAAGATCCATGGCCTGCCGATTCTGACGATTGAAGAAATCGTGAAGCACCGGCGGCGCGAAGATATGCTGGTGATTGAAGTGGCACAGGCCGAACTGCCAACCGCTCACAGCGATGAACCGTTGCGCCTTCATGCCTACCGCAGCGCGTTGGATGGGATGGAACATCTGGCGATTGTGAAACACCCGCTGGGGAACACGCCACTGGTGCGAGTGCATTCCGAGTGTTTGACGGGTGAGGCGCTGGGCTCGTTGCGTTGTGATTGCGGCCCGCAGTTACAAGAGGCCTTGCGCCTGGTGGGCGAAAGCGAAGGTGGCGTGGTCATCTATCTCCGCAATCATGAGGGGCGCGGCATCGGCCTTGCAAACAAGGTGAAGGCCTATGCCTTGCAGGATGAAGGCCATGACACGATTGAAGCCAATGCGCGGCTGGGTTTTGCAGTCGATCTGCGCGACTACTTGCCCGCCGCCCAGATGCTGAAGCGCTTGGGCGTGAAGCGCTTGCGGCTTCTGACCAACAATCCCGAAAAGGTGCGGGCCTTGCAGGAATTGGGGCTGGACGTGATTGAACAACAGCCCTTGGTCATTGCGGCCAATCCCTTCAACACGGCTTATCTTTCCACCAAGCGAGTGCGCATGGGCCATTTTCACAATAACGGAACCGAAAATTGAAATGACAAATAAAACCGGAAAAAACTGGCGCATCGCCATCGTGGTCAGCCGCTTCAATGAAGGCGTGACGGGCGGGCTGAAACAAGGCGCGTTAGACTATTTGGCAGAACGCGGCATCCGTGTTGACGAGGCGGATATATTCCCGGCCCCCGGCGCGTTTGAGATTCCTTTGTTGGCCCAAGCCCTCACTGAATGCGGCAAGTTTGACGGCGTAGTTTGCCTGGGCTGTGTGATCAAGGGCGACACGGCGCATTTTGAATTCATCAGTCTTGGCGCCACCATGGGCCTGATGCAATCCATGCTGGCCACACGCGTGCCCCTGGCCTTCGGCATCATCACCACCTACACCGAAGAACAGGCGCAGGCGCGCAGCCGCAACGATGCGCACAACAAGGGCCGCGAGGCTGCAGCGGCCTGCATTGGGGCGTTGGAGACGCTGGCGCGGATCAAACAGGTGCCGTAATTCCGGACCATTCCAACCTCACGGGCTGATAAGCCCATGTTTGCAGAACTATCCGGAAATGAAATCTCCGCGCTTCCAAGCCTCAGCGCCCCAATATTGCAGCCGCATGCGACGGCCGACATAGCCTGCCAGGAAGGGGGAAATAACCAATGAGAGAACCACAACAGCAGGAATGAGATAAGGCGCATGTGCATTGAGCACCGGCGTGCTTAAAACAGTCACTGCGCCTCCGCCAAACAAGACCGAGCTGATGATCGGTGCGCAGATGATTTTTAGCCAGGTATCGGTTTTCATAACTTGCTCCATATGTTTTCATAAGGAGTAACGCACCCAACCCCGCCAAGTTCCTCAGCAGCAACTAATCGTGATGCGCACGAGAGTGGAATGACTCTAATTGGCGACATCCGCAATCCGGACGTTTGCATAGTTGCTCTCTCAACATTACACATGGGAAATGAAGTCCGAAATCCATATCCATTGGTCTCAAGGTGCGGAACCTTATACTTGGCGCACCGTTCGGCTGGTGAACCTCGGTTTTACTAAACCATCGGTCATTCATATCGGCCACGCGGTCGCTTGAAGATATTAATTAACCGAGGGTCTAGAGGAACAGAATGATGAATACGATTTCACGCTTTCTGACTATGGGAGCTCTGGCACTGCCAATGCTCGTCTTGCCTGTTGTGGCGCAAGCGGCTGCAGCAGCCGTAGCTGATCCAAAGCAGACAACTCAAGAACAGTGCCCTGCAGGCCAAACCCGCAGCATATCAACCACGCTTTGCGAAATTGTTCCCGTTTCGGCTGTCCAGCCGGCAAGTAGTTCGAGCGAAGACCCTTGTCTTGCCGGCGAAAAGCGCGATCTTGGGACTACTCTCTGTGTGCCAATTTCACCAGATGAACCTCAGGTTCAGCACTTGAAGTAGTTAGAGATGTGACAACATTTCTACGTGTTCACTCACCCCGAAATTCGGCGCTTCGGGGTGGGCCAACGCATCAAGCAGAATTACAGTAACAGTGCATTGAATTCAGCTCAGTTCCCTCACCGCGTATCCAGCAACCCCTGCAAAATATACGCCGCGGCCAGCTTGTCCACATTCTCCGCCCGCTTCGCGCGGCTGATGTCGGC
>JAYTIG010000257.1:0-4851 GCA_043731995.1 Hyphomicrobiales bacterium | reverse complement strand
GCTTTTGAGAAGTTTTGCGAAAACCCAGGGCCCATCGTGATCGGGGCTGTGCAGGGGGCGTCTTGTTTTGGTCCAGCCTATGAGTTCACCTTCATTTTGGAAACGGAACTTCGCCGCCGTAAGATTCGCGACAAGGTTCCGATGACCTATGTTACATCCGAGCCCTATGTGGGCCATTTGGGGCTTGATGGCGTGGGCGACACCAAGGGTCTGCTGGAAGGCGAGATGCGCGAACATCACATCAAGTGGAGGACCAGCACACGCGTCAAAAAGGTCGAGCAAGGCAAGATGACGGTCGAAGAGGTCAATGATGATGGCACGGTTAAAGCCACCAAGGAACTGCCCTTTGGATTCTCAATGATGTTGCCCGCCTTCCGGGGCATTGCGGCCGTGCGTGGCATTGAGGGCCTCACCAACCCGCGCGGCTTCATTCTCATCGATAAGCACCAGCGCAATCCGAAATTCCAGAACGTGTTTGCCATTGGCGTTTGTGTGGCCATTCCACCGATGGGGCCAACGCCTGTTCCTTGCGGTGTGCCGAAGACTGGCTTCATGATCGAATCCATGGTGACAGCAACGGCGCTCAATATCGGGCTCATCTTGCGCAGTCAGGAGCCCAAGCATGAAGGCACATGGAATGCCGTCTGTCTTGCAGACTTTGGTGATTCAGGAGTGGCCTTTGTGGCGCAGCCACAGATTCCGCCGCGCAATGTGAATTGGTCGTCATCAGGCAAATGGGTGCATGCGGCCAAGGCTGCGTTCGAGAAGTATTTCTTGCGCAAAATGCGCCTAGGCACCAGCGAGACCTTTTACGAAAAGACCATGATGGAAATGCTTGGCATTGCCAAACTCAAGTAGCAGGTTTTACAGCCTCACTGCCCGTAAGGGCCAAAACCAAATTCTCAATCCTTTTGGAGGAAATCATCCTTTGCAGGCCACTCGCTGTCGTGCAATTAACTTTTATGGCCAGTGCCCGGACATGTGGCGCGCGATGTGTCGTGCATGAGTGGCTCGCAGAGGGCTTTAATTTTGATCTTCGTCAAAATTAGCACTCTGTCCTTGTTTCACCACCCAAAGAAAGTTTTCGCGAGAATGGAACAGATTTTGCTCCCAATCGTTAGGTTGCTAAATTGGGCTGCAAATAAAGGCATTCACGCATGTCACTCGGAATTATCCCCGAATCCTGGATGGGGCACCTGCACGCCGCACTTCGCATCGTAACGGGTCTGCTTTTTCTTGAACACGGCACAGCAAAACTGTTCAAATTCCCAATTACCGAAGCCTTTAAGGACAGTATTCAACTTCTTTCATTTGCCGGTCTTACGGCTGAATTGGAACTTGTCGGTGGCATTCTCATCATCATCGGCTTATTTACGCGCGCAACTGCCTTTGTGCTCGCAGGCATGATGGCAGTAGCTTATTTCATGGCGCACGCCCCCCAAAGCTTCTTCCCCATCGTCAACATGGGCGATCTGGCAATTATGTTCTGCTTTGTGTTCCTATATCTCGCTGCAGCAGGTGCTGGCCCTTACAGCTTGGATGCAAACTGGAAATAGCTCTCCACACCACTTCACGTGAATGGTCATGACGGTGCCTCGTCGATGTTATAAAATTCACCAAAGTTGAGGAGTCTAGAATGCCAGCAAAATCAAAAGTGCAGCAAAAAGCAGCAGGTGCGGCACTTTCTGCCAAGCGCGGTGAAATACCGAAATCAAAGCTCGTGGGCGCATCGCTCGAAATGTACACCTCGATGACGGAGAAGGAGCTTGATGAGTTGGCGAGTGTAAAGCGCGCAAAACTGCCCGAGCGCAAATAACGAAGCGCAAATCCGCTCTTATGTCTGCTGCATGCCTAGCAACGAAACACCAAGATTTGCCAGCTCGCCCCCGCACAAAGGGTTCTTGCCAGTCCTCATCCTTGGCCAAGTGAGACACAGAGTTGAGCGTCAATCCAATGATCTGATGTCTCACACGGGAATATCTAATTAGCGAATCCGCTGCCCGCTGGATCGTGGTGCAGCCCAAGTGCCTGACGCATTGGGCTGCGGGGAGTCACTTCACAATGTGGAAGCCGTCAACATTGTCGCCCGTCGCGTCGCCAGCTTTGACGTCCTTCAAGAACGTATAAAGCGGATGCCCATCATAGGCCCACATGTTGGAACCATCGACACGCGCGACAATAGTCCACTTGCCCGAAGCCTTACTGTCTTTCTCGGCTTTGAGCGGTGGCCACGCCACAGCGCAGGCATCAACACAATTGGACTTCAATGCCGTGTCCTTGTCGAAAGAATAAAGCGTCATACCCTTGGCATTAACCCAGGCTTGGCCCTTGCTGGTGGGACCCATCATGCCCGGTTCAACGGCGGCCATGGCGGTGAATGTGCCCAAGGCCAAGGCCGAAACGGCAAGGCTGGTGAGAATGAGTTTTTTCATTTGAACTACTCCTGAATAACTGGCCGCACATTTTGCGCGTCCTGCTGAGGGACAACCCTTGATGCATCATTTGGTTCCCGACGAACCGCAGCAATCCAAGCGAGGCCCTTCACTCAGTTCGGCTTAAAATGCGCGGCGCCAAAAGGATAAAGGCGATCTCGCTGATCAAGTCGGCCTCCACATGGAATTTTCCTATGTCGCCGACCGAAAGTATGCGCCGGGATGGAATGGCGATTGCAAACTGAAAATCGACAAGACTTGCGATCCCACGATCAAGAGCGAGCCATGGCCAAAGTTCAACTAAGCACCAGGAGGTGTAATGTGCCAAAGCGCATCGCTATCCATCGACACTGGCGAACGGCCTGTCGGTTCCGTCCGGCAATTCTTCGTGCCATTCACCAAAAGAATCTTCAAATGCAATTCCAACAGTCTGTCCGGATCGAGCGTGCTCGTTCGTAGCATTTTTCGCCGCTTTGCGGGCAGCATCATGATTGCGAAAGGTTTCAGAAAATGTCTCCCCAACTTGATAGGCCCACCGTTCGGAGTGTTTGACAATTTTGTATGTGACGTGGGTCATTTTGAATATCCAATCACGGTCAAGTTGATTGGGCACTTGGTTGTTTCAGCGCAGCCCGAAAAACGAAAGAACTACTAAGACGACTACGACGAGTCCTACGAGATAAATGATCGAATTCATTGAAATTCTCCAAAATCAGCTACCCATTCCCCTGTCCAATCAAACGTACAGAAGCTGGAATTGTTCCAAGAGCGCCATTTCGCAAGCCCTAAAAGTCACTGCAGGAAACTTGTTCCTGCAGTGAAGACGTTGTTGCAGAATTCAAGCGGCTTCAGCGTGCTGGTTCACCGCTGACACTGCCAGATCAGTGAGAGCTTTGTCGGTTCGTTTCTCCTCATCCAAAGTTGCATCAAGAAGTTTCACCGCACCATCGATCCCAAGTTCTTCTGCCCAACATTTCAGAGTGCCGTAACGTGCGATCTCATAGTGCTCAGCGGCCTGCGCCACTGCAATGAGTGCTGGATCCAACGCCAGAGTGCCTGCATATTCCTCGATAAGGCCTTCGCCTTCTTTCACAATTCCCACGATTGCATCACAAGTCTTTGCTTGAGGCTTGGCGGCAATCAGAACAAATACCTCTTCGAGCCGCTTCACGTGCCCTTCTGTTTCAATCCTGTGTTTCTCAAAAGCCTTTTTGAGTTCGGGGGAAGATGCAGCTTTCGCCATTTTCGGCAGAGTTGCGACAAGTTTCTTCTCTGCGAAATAGATGTCTTTCAGAGTTTCATGGAATAGATCTTCGAGTTTCTTTGGGGCTTTGGTCATGATTTTTCTCCTGTTAAGTTTTCAATGAATTCTGTGTTTCTTGAGTAGAACGCTGTTCGCGAGCGGCCGCAACCCGAATGGATTCGTACGGACCGGCGTCCGGATCGAACGCGTTCCAGCCTGCTTTCCGGTAGGCAGCGCCCTGGGTCACTGGATCAAGAGGGGTGTAATTGCCCAGAATCAATTGCACCTTTGCCACGTTGTGGTCTTCGGCCTGAACCGATACCAATGTTCCACCACGGCGCACCGCCTCGGAATAGACGTGGGCATCTTCAACCGGAACACCTGCGGCGATAAGTGAACCGACAATGCCACCCGTTGCGCCGCCAGCAATGGCGCCAAGTGCTGTGGAAGCAAGCCAACCTGCTGCCACAACCGGCCCCAGGCCGGGGATGGCCATAACCCCAAGTCCAGCTAACAGACCAGCCGCGCCGCCGATTGCTGCACCTGCACCCACTCCAGCGCCCACCTCTGTTGTCTTTTCAATTTCGCCAAACTTTTCGCTCTCGTTACGATTTGCTAAAACGCTGATTTCGGACATGGGAATGCCGGCAGTCTCCAACTCATCAACCGCACTTCGCGCGTTGCCGTATGTGTCATAAACTTTTGTGATCGTTTGCATGTGAAGGCCTTTCTCTAAAAATTGTGTTTCCGTCTTACTGGATGAAAAAATTGCCTTTAATGCCCAGCGGCTCTCCAACCACGCGCATCATCGCCGTGTAAGGACCAACTTCAGTTCCGACGAGCAGGCCATCATCATTATTCACGTTGGCTCGCTTTCACAGGCCGTGCATTCCTTGTCTGCCATGGCGATCGCAGGTATTGTCAAGAAAAGGCAAACAGACGCTGATAGAAAAATCGATTTCATTTGATATCCTCAGGCTGAGATATGTCGCGCGCATCGACCCACGCTAGATTCAAATAACGTCATGACCGCCACAAAGTTCCCGCCGCTGGACGTTGTCGGGCAACACATGAACTCGTGTCACCGTCGATCTGGCGATTCATGGCTACCAAAACTGCCGGACGACCTTCCGTCTTCTGCATTTTTGTTCAGATCTTTATTATCCGAACCCACTG
>JAYTIG010000256.1:0-12448 GCA_043731995.1 Hyphomicrobiales bacterium | reverse complement strand
CCGAAACCTTGCCATGGCGTTGAAGATTTCAACTCCACGCCCAGGCTTTGCAAGCGGCGCAGCCAAGCCCGCAGCAAGGGCGATGCTTTCATGCTCTTCGGAAATACACGGCCCGTGGAGCCAACAAAAGTCTCAACCCCCAGGCCCTCGCACCACTGCACAACCGCTTGTGGCGGAAAAGCTTGGATGAGGGGTTCCATGAAGCTTTGCGCCGGGCCGTAGCGGGTGAGGAATTTGTCCAATGGTTCCGAATGCGTGAGGTTCAGGCCCCCACGGCCCGCCAGCAAGAACTTGCGCGCTGGTGCGTGGTGATGATCAATGATGGTGACCTTGGCCCCACCTTGCGCCAGTACTTCTGCGGCCATCAAGCCTGCAGGGCCTGCGCCCGCAACCGTTACTGCAAGGGGCATGTTTGCCGCTCAATAAGGCAGGTTGAAATAAGTCTCGGCTTCAATGGAAAAGAAATCCACCTGCTCAAAGCGGCCATGCCCCACGGGAAAGTTGTCTCGGGTTTCAGATTGCACCATTCCGATGCGCTTTGCCAAGCAGACTGATGCGGCGTTGGGGCGCATCACCTTGCACCACACTTTGTCAGCCTTCAGCCGCTCAAAGCCCAAGGCTATCAGTGCACGTCCAATTTCCGTGCCAAGTCCCACGCGCCAGAGTGCCGGATGCAGGCCCCAACCGATTTCAACGGACTTGTCTGGATGAGAGATCAAGAAGCCATCTCCAATCACTTCACTCGAATGGCGTTCTTCGGCAACCAAGTGAAACACGTGCCGGCGTGTGTCGCCCTGCACGGCCAATTGGCGGGAGACGAAAGCAAAAACCTCATCTTCATCTTTCAGCCTGTGCGCGATGAAGCGTTGATAACGCGGCTGCGTCATAAAACACACCAGATCCGGCCCATCACTGCGGCGCAATTCGCGCAGGATGATATTGGGGGTTTCAATGGAACGAAGCACCGGAAGCGTAAGCATGGCTTCCTCCTTAGCGCGTGCCGTGAGATAGTTAAACACCCCTGTTGTCACTAGGATTAACGCATGGCCACCACGCACCGAAACATGCCTGCGACGCGAGCACTGGTTGCAGTGCAGCGTCCTCCGGCCTAGAGTGAATTTGACGATGGCGGCGTGTTGCGGAACACCCCATCCGGCACAATCCATCCGAAGGGGCGGCTCCGCACAAATTGGACAGAGCGATCAAACATGGACACAAAATCTGAAACGAACACAGGCAAGTGCCCTGTCATTCACGGAACAGCGGGCGCCCATTCCAACAAGGATTGGTGGCCGAACCAACTCAACCTCAAAATCCTGCACCAGCATTCGTCATTGTCAGACCCCATGGGCCCCGGCTTTGATTATGCCAAAGAATTCAAGAAACTCGATCTCAAGGCGTTGAAAAAAGACATCAATGCCCTGATGAAAAAATCCCAATCTTGGTGGCCGGCAGACTTTGGCCACTATGGCCCACTCTTCATCCGCATGGCTTGGCACAGCGCTGGCACTTACCGCGTGGCAGATGGGCGCGGCGGGGCTGGTGCAGGCCAACAGCGCTTTGCGCCGCTCAACAGCTGGCCCGACAATGCGAACTTGGACAAGGCGCGCCGGTTGCTTTGGCCGCTCAAACAGAAATATGGCAATCGCATTTCCTGGGCTGACCTGATCGTCCTTGTGGGCAATTGCGCATTGGAATCCATGGGTTTCAAGACATTTGGTTTTGCCGGTGGGCGCGCCGATGTCTGGGAACCAGAAGAAGACGCCGATTGGGGGCCAGAGGCCACTTGGCTGGGCGACAAACGCCATTCTGGCGAACGTGAGTTGGCAAACCCGTTGGCTGCTGTGCAGATGGGCCTGATTTACGTGAACCCTGAAGGGCCCAATGGCAATGCAGACCCTGTGGCTGCAGCACATGACATCCGCGAGACCTTCGCGCGCATGGCCATGGATGATGAAGAAACCGTGGCGCTGATTGCTGGAGGCCATAGCTTCGGCAAAACCCATGGCGCAGGCCCGGCCACACATGTTGGTGCAGAGCCAGAAGGTGCAGCTATTGAAGCGCAGGGGCTAGGCTGGATTTCCAATTATCAAAGCGGCAAGGGCGGAGATGCCACTACCAGCGGGCTGGAAGTGATTTGGACTACTACACCCACGAAGTTCAGCAATGACTTCTTTGAAAACCTATTCAAGTTTGATTGGGAATTGACCAAAAGCCCGGCCGGCGCGCAGCAATGGACGCCGAAGAACGGCGGCGGTGCTGGCACGGTGCCAGATGCACATGATGCTTCCAAGCGACATGCGCCTTCGATGCTGACCACAGACTTGTCGCTGCGTTTTGACCCTGCTTATGAAAAAATCTCGCGGCGCTTCCTCGAAAATCCCAAGGTCTTTGCCGCTGCTTTCGCCCGGGCTTGGTTCAAGCTCACGCACCGCGATATGGGGCCCAAGGCGCGCTATCTCGGGCCGGAAGTGCCAAAGGAGGATTTGATCTGGCAAGACCCGATCCCTGCTCCGAAACATCCGCTGATCAATGCCAAAGACGAAACGGCGCTGAAGGCGAAAATCCTCAAGTCGGGTCTGACAGTTTCTGAACTGGTTTCAACAGCGTGGGCTTCGGCATCGACGTTCCGTGGTTCTGACAAGCGTGGCGGCGCCAATGGCGCGCGCATCCGGCTTGCCCCACAGAAAGATTGGGAGGTGAACCAGCCCGCGCAACTCGCCAGGGTTCTGGCCAAGTTGGAGGCCATTCAGTTTGGTTTCAACAAGGCACAGAAAGGTTCAAAGAAAAAGCAGGTTTCTCTGGCTGATCTCATCGTGCTGGGTGGCAATGCCGCTGTGGAACAGGCCGCGAAAAAAGCAGGTGTCACCGTCAAGGTGCCATTTAGTGCGGGCCGAGGTGACGCAACCATAGAACAAACTGACGCTGCCTCTTTTGCAATGTTGGAGCCCAAGGCAGATGGATTCCGCAACTATCAAAAAGCGGAGGTTGCCGCGCCGACAGAAGTGATGCTGCAGGACAAGGCGCAACTGCTGCGTCTCACTGCACCCGAAATGACGGTGCTGGTCGGTGGGTTGCGGGTATTGGGTGCCAATGCAGGGGGCTCAAAACATGGTGTGTTCACCAAGCGGGCGGGAACATTGACGAATGACTTTTTCGCCAATCTCATCGATATGGATATCGAATGGAAACCCTTGGCTGGCAGTTCAAGTATATTTGAAGGCCATGACCGCAAGTCGGGTTCTGTGAAGTGGACGGCCACACGCGCTGACTTGGTGTTTGGTTCCAATTCGCAACTCCGCGCGCTGGCGGAAGTCTATGCCCAAGATGATCATAAAAAGAAGTTCGTGCAGGACTTTGTTGCAGCCTGGACGAAAGTGATGAACGCGGATCGTTTTGATCTCGCCTGAGTGCCAGTGTATTTGAAAATAGAAAGGGCGGCCAACTGCAGGCCGCCCTTAATTGTTTTTGGGCTCGACTTATGCTTCGTCAGACAAAAGCGCCTTGTGGATCAAGGCGCCAATCACTGCCCCAATGATCGGTGCCACCCAGAACAGCCAAAGCTGGCCAAGCGCACCAGCTTGGGCAAACAGTGCCGCCGCAGTGGAACGCGCTGGGTTCACAGAGGTGTTGGTGACTGGGATCGAAACAAGGTGGATCAGCGTCAGGCCCAAGCCAATGGCAATCGGTGCAAAGCCAGCGGGTGCGCGCTTGGACGTTGAACCCAAGATGATGATCAGGAAGGCCGCTGTCATCACCAACTCGCAGATGAAACCCGCGCCAGGGAGAATTTGCCCGGCGACAGTTCGCCATAGCCATTGGAAGCAAATCCACCCACGCCTTGCATGTCTGCCTTGCCCGTGGCGATGAGGTATAGCACCAGTGCCCCAGCCGTGCCGCCCAGAACTTGCGCTATGACGTAGCCGGGCAATTCAGACCACGAGAAGCGGCCCGCTGTGGCCAGGCCAACCGAGACAGCCGGAGTTGAAGTGCCCACCGGAAATGCCGCCCACGGCATATGCCATGGTGAGCACGGTAAGACCAAACGCGAAGGATACGCCCAAGAGACCTATGCCCACACCGGGAATGGCAGAGCCGCCAGCACAGCGCTGCCATAGCCCCCCAGCACAAGCCATAACGTGCCGTAAAATTCGGCAGATAGTTTTTTCATTTAGTCCCCCAATTTTGAAAAGAGACGTGCTGATTCCCCGCCAGCCGTTTTTTTAACCATTTGCCAGCTGGCCTGCAATCATAAGGTGTTTTTGCCATCCGCGTAAAATTAGCAACAATTGAGAGCTGGAATTGACTTTTCGCCGATGAAAACGTAAGTGCAGCCCATGCAAGCCCGGGCTTGGCGAGAACTTTCCGGGCGTTTTCCCATTTTGAATTCGCCAGAACGGTTTTTTTCATTCGATGAGTTTTTCTGATCTGGGGCTTAGCCCCAAAGTGCTTGAGGCCGTTACGGCCGCTGGATACACCATTCCCACCCCCATCCAGGCTCAGGCCATTCCCCACGCCTTGCAGCGCAAGGATGTGATGGGCCTTGCGCAAACGGGCTCAGGCAAGACGGCGGCATTCGTGCTTCCCATGCTTTCCATGCTGGAATCGGGCCGGGCCCGCGCGCGCATGCCACGCACTTTAATTTTGGAGCCCACCCGCGAGTTGGCCGCACAGGTGGAAGAAAGCTTTGCCACGCTGGGCAAGAACCATAAGCTCACAGTTGCCCTCCTCATAGGCGGCGTCGCCTTTGATCCACAGGCCGCCAAGATTGATCGCGGCGCCGATGTGGTGATTGCAACACCGGGCCGCCTGCTTGACCATTTTGAACGTGGCCGCCTATTGATGACCGGCATTGAAATGCTGGTAATCGATGAAGCAGACCGCATGCTCGACATGGGCTTCATCCCTGACATTGAGCGTATCTGCAAGCTGCTGCCCTTTACGCGCCAAACAATGTTTTTCTCGGCCACCATGCCGCCGGAAATTCAGCGCCTCACGGCGCAGTTCCTGCACAATCCAGTGCGCATTGAAACGGCTGTGCGCTCATCCACTGCTGAATCCATTGAGCAGAATCTCGTCAAGGTTCCGCATGACCCAAAGCTGAAGCGCGATGCCTTGCGCGCGCTGATCCGTACTCAGGAAAGTGGCATCAAGAACGCCATTGTTTTTGCCAATCGCAAGACCACCGTCGCGCTGTTGGAAAAGTCGCTCAAGAAGCATGGCTTCAATGCCGGTGCGTTGCATGGCGACATGGATCAAAGTGCGCGCACGAAGACGCTTGCAGCCTTCCGCGCCAATGCATTGACATTCCTGATTGCGTCAGACGTTGCCGCGCGCGGACTGGATATTCCAGATGTAAGCCACGTGTTCAATTTCGACGTGCCCACGCATTCGGAAGATTATGTGCACCGCGTTGGCCGCACGGGCCGCGCCGGGCGTGAAGGCCATGCCTTCACAATGGTGACGCGCGAAGAACAGAAATACCTCTCCGCCATTCTTGAGCTGATCAAGAAAGACCTGCCCTATTTCGAGTTGGCTGGCGCCACTGTCGCACGCGAGGAAAATGCCGAAGCGGGTGAGACCCGCAGCCGTCGGCCAGCCCGCGAGCGTGGCCCACGTGAGCGTGTGAAAAAGGAAAGCCCCACGCAAGAACAGGCCACCAAGCCAAGAATTGAAAAACCTGAACCCCAGCAACCGCCCGAGCGCCGCCCAACTGTTGAACGCCAGGTGACAGCAGGGCGCAAGGCAGAGCCCAAGCCACAGCAGCGCGACAATGGTCGTGGCGGAAATGATGATGCCGTGCAGGATGCAAGCGGCTTTCACGCCGGGAACATGCCAGCTTTCTTGACCCGCCGCTGAGGCTGATCGTTAACGTTCAAAATTCGGTGTTCATCTTCCTCTAAGCATTGGCTGCTAAAGGTCACGCGCCCATGGCGCCAGACGAACCCAGCAATTCCACCGAAAATGCCCGCGGCGCGCAACGCTCGCGTGTGCTCAAAGGTGCCAAAGTCGTGGGTTTGAACCAGTGGACTGTGGTAGATTGCACGGTGCGGGATCTTTCCGCCTCAGGGGCTCGCATCATATGCAAGGACCAAATGGCCGTTCAAAACGAGTTCCGGTTCTTGATCCTTGCCGACAATACGATTTGCAACGCCAAGGTGGTGTGGCGGCGCGGAGATGAATTGGGCATTGCCTTCACATCCGAAAAGACCCGCGCACCCGCGCGGAAATTCTAAACTAGCCACAATCTGCCATAGGGCGGAATGCTGATGGCACCATTGCTCACAGCAACATCACCGCCGCTCAAGGCATCATGGAAATTTGCCGTTCCTTGCGCGCGGACGAAGCTCTCTTTGAGCTGGTGCCAACTTTCAGAGAAATTAAAAATGCCAAGCAATGGGCCCTCATCGCCTTGCCGCAAAAATGTGAAGAGCGCCGGATTTCCGCTGTCCAAAATATGCGTCGGATTGGCAGCAGAAAGTTGGGGCAGCACCTTCCGCCGCGCGATGATGGCGCGGGTGGCTTCAAAAATGCGCAATTGCAGATCGCTCAGATCTTGCCATTGCATTTTGGGCCGGTGAAGCCAACGATTGTCATTGGCATGGGCAGGCTCATTCACAAAGCCATAGTCATTGGTGAGACCAATCTCGTCTCCCATATAGAGCAAGGGTAAGCCGCCAAAGGAGGCCATGAGTGCCACACCAAGAAGGATACGATCCAGTGCTGCATGGGTTTCGGCTTCTGTGGTTGCAGCTTCAATCCCCGCGAGGCTGGCGAAGCTGCCACTGTTGCGCCTGTCCTTGGTGATCGGGTTTTCCTGAAAAATGCCACCACGCGCGAAAGACCCCGCGAACTGCCCCGCATAGAAGTCGGCGAGAAACTGGCGGTGTTGAAAGCCATTGAGTCCAGGGATGGCGGCGGCATCTTCTTCGGTGATGGCCCAGCCAATATCATCGTGGCAGCGGATATAGGTGGCCCAGGAGGCATTGCGGAAATGCTCCGGAAAATGTGTGGAGAGCACATACGTCATCAACCTCGTGTCACGTGTGGCCAGGCTAGACCAGAACTGAACCATCAGATTGTTGTGATAAGCGAGATTGGCCTCTCTGCCCTTGTGGCGGCCCACGCCCAAATAGGGCACCAGATCACGCGGGGCCACGATGGCCTCGGCCTTGTGGATAAGTGCGGGTGCCGCAATGCGCGTTGCAGCGCGCAAGGCCTGCAGGATGTCATGCACTTCGGGCAGGTTCTGACAATTTGTGCCAAGCCGCTTCCACATGAAGGCCACAGCGTCCAGCCGCAGGCAATCCACACCCTTGTTGGCGAGGAAGAGCATGATATCCACAATCTCAAGGAACACTTCCGGGTTGGCCCAATTCAAATCCCACTGGTGCTCGTTGAAAGTGGTCCAAACATATCTGTTGAACTCCGGATAGAGCGTGAAATTACCCGGCGCATCATTGGGGAAGATTTCGACGAGGGTTTTTTCGTAAGCGAGGGTTTCTTCTTCATTGTCGAACATCAGGTAGTAATCCTGATACTTCTTTTCGCCCTTCGTGGCCCTTTCGGCCCATTCATGTTCCTTGGCCGTGTGGTTGAGCACGAGATCAACGCACACCGTCATCCCTTGATGGTGCAGCGCCATAGCCGCCATTTCAAAATCTTCCATGGTGCCCAGGGCAGGGTTGATGGCGCGATAATCCATCACAGAATAACCGCCATCACTGTTGCCTAGCCGTGGTTTCAGGCAGGGCATGAAATGCACATATGTGACGCCGAGGCTCTTCAGATAATCGATGTGCTGCGGCACTTGCTTGAAGGTGCCCGCAAAGCGATCGACATAGAAAACATAGCCCACCATTTTTTCGGACAGGAACCAATCGGGCTCCAGGTCGCGCTTAAGGTCGAGATCCTTGAGTTCCTGCGATCGCGCCTTCCAGTGCTTTTGCAACAAAGCTTTCAGACGGGATTCAACTTCGGGCCGCTCACTATAGATGATACGAAAGGCCGAGGTGAGATCCTGCTCACTGCGCTGCCAGCGCAATTCGAAAAGCAAATCATCCTGCTGCATGGGGTGGGAACGCCTATTCAAAGCGCTTTGAATGCCACAGGTGGCGGAAATTGCCAGCGGAATTCCGTGCTGCATTTGCGAGAATTGGAAATTCGACCTTCGCAAACGCGAAAATTCACAGAATCATTTTGGTTTGCGCATCACTTTTTTCGCGGCTGCTTTTTTACCAAGCGGCTTTTTGGGCGCGGGCTTCCTTGCTGGAGGATTTGGGTTTTCAGCAGGCGCTGCCAAAGCTTTCTTGACCCACCTCACCATTTCATCTGCGTCATCAACACTGGCTTGTGGCGCGGTCCAATAGGGCATAGCCACGGAGCGGCCGGATTTACCACTATAGATAAAAGGCTTGCAGCCCATGGTCTTCATCTCATCGGCCAAGGCACCTTTGGCCTTGAAGTAAAACACGTCGCCATCCATCAAACAGGCGAACAAAGTCTGGCCACGATAGTAGCCCAATGCGCCAAACATTTTCTTGGTGGTGACCTTGCCAGCACCGCCCATCAGGTCTGCCAACTGATCAGCTAAAGATTGGCTATAGCTCACTGTGCAGTTTCTGCTGCCTTGAGCTGCACACTCTCGCCGCAGCCGCAGGCTGATATCTGATTTGGATTGTTGAACACAAAGCCGGATTTCAGCGTACTGTTTTGATAATCCATTTCGGTGCCCAACAGGAACATCACGGCCTTGGCGTCAATCAATACGCGGGCCCCTTCCTGCTCCACCACCTCGTCAAAGCGGCCCTGCTCTTTCGCCCATTCCATGGTATATTCCATGCCAGCGCAGCCGCCGTTTTTCACACCGACGCGCAAACCCACACCTTCTTGCTTCTGCATTAATTCTTGCAGGCGTGAAATAGCGGCCGGGGTGATTTTCATCACTGATGGTCGTGGGCGCGGTGTTGCTTGTGCCATAGTTTCAATCCTACCACATATTCATGGCCATGCGGGCCTCTTCACTCATGCGTGAATGGTCCCATGGCGGGTCAAAAGTAATTTTGGCCTTCACACCTGCAACGCCCGGAACGGCGGAGACGGCGTTTTCCACCCAGCCCGGCATATCGCCCGCCACAGGGCAACCGGGGGCCGTGAGTGTCATGTCGATGGCCACGTTGCGATCGTCATCAATATCCACCTTGTAGATCAGGCCAAGCTCATAGATGTCCACCGGGATTTCGGGGTCATAAACCGTCTTCAGCGCAGACACGATGTCATCAGTCATGCGCGCCAATTCATCGGCAGGAATGGCCGATGGGTTGGGGGCATTGGTGCCGGTGGCTTCAGCTATGGTTGTGGCTTCGCTCACGTGAATATCCTTTGAGCAGAGATAAGGGCTTCGGCCAATTTATCAACCTCTTCCATCGTGTTGTACATGGCGAAGGAGGCACGAGCGGTGGCCGTAACGCCCAGACGGGTGAGCAGCGGCTGCGTGCAATGAGTGCCGGCGCGCACGGCTATGCCCTGACGGTCAATCACCGTGGCCACGTCATGCGGGTGTGCGCCCTGCATGGCGAATGAAATGATCGGACCTTTATGCTTGGCGCGGCCAAATATCTTCAGGCTGTTGATTTTCGTCAACCGTTCCATCGCGTAGTCATGCAACGCCTTCTCGTGGGCTGCGATGTCGTCGAGGCCTATGACCGTCATGTAGTCAAGTGCGGCGCCAAGGCCGATGGCTTCGACAATGGCGGGAGTGCCCGCCTCAAAGCGGTGGGGTGGATCATTATAGGTGATTGTATCTAAGGTAACTTCCGAGATCATCTCACCACCGCCTTGATATGGTGGCATTTTCTTCAAAAGTTCGGCCTTGCCATAAAGCACGCCTATGCCTGTCGGGCCATAGGTCTTATGACCAGTGAAAACCAGGAAATCCGCATCAAGCGCCTGAACGTCGACCTTGCCGTGAACTGCACCCTGGCTGGCATCCACCAACACCGGAACGCCGCGGGCGTGGGCCAGCTTGATCACTTCGGCCACTGGCACTTCGGTACCCAGAGCGTTGGACATCATGGTGATGGCCACCATTTTCGTCCTTGGGCTGATGAGTTTGGCAAATTCCTCCAACAAGAAATTGCCGTCATCATCAATTGGTGCCCATTTGATCACAGCCCCATGCCGCTCGCGGTGAAAATGCCAGGGCACGATGTTGGAATGGTGTTCAAGGATGGAGAGGATGATCTCATCGCCCTGCCCGATCACCTGGCCGCCAAAACTTTGAGCCACAAGGTTGATGGCCTCGGTGGCATTGCGAGTGAAGATGATTTGTTCTTTGGATGGCGCATTGACGAAACGCCGCACACTTTCACGGGCGTTCTCAAAAGCATCCGTGGATGCATTTGAGAGATAATGCAGGCCGCGATGCACATTGGCGTAGGTTTCGGTCATTGCCTTGGTCATGGCCTCAATCACCGCGCGCGGCTTCTGGGCCGAGGCGGCGTTGTCAAGATAGACCAGCGGCTTGCCATAAACCTCACGGGAGAGGATGGGAAAGTCGCGGCGAATGCGGTCGACATCCAGTTCCATCAGCCCCTCACCACCCAGTGCTGAGCAATACTGGCGAGCGCATCGCGCACTTCGTCATTGGCCACCATATCAAAAGCTTCACCCACAAAGGCTGCGATCAACAGGGATTTGGCTTCAGCCTCCGGAACGCCGCGCGATTTGAGATAGAAGAGATGGTCGTGATTCAGGTCTCCCGACGTTGCGCCATGGCCGCAAACAACATCATCGGCATAAATTTCAAGTTCCGGCTTGGCATCGAATTCCGCGTTTTCGGAAAGCAGCAGTGCATGGCTGGATTGCTTGCCATCGGTCTTCTGCGCATCGCGGGCCACAATCACTTTGCCCTGAAAGATGCCACGGGCATTGTCATCCATCACACATTTGAACAATTCACGGCTGGTGCAATGGGGCACGCGGTGTTCAACGACCAATCGGGTATCTACATGCTGCTTGCCGCGTTGCAGATAGGCACCGCTGATTTTGGCTTCGGCATTTTCGCCATTGAAATGGCAGTTGCCATTCTGCCGCGTGAGGGCTGCACCGACAGTGACTGAGACATCATTTAACCGCGCGTTTTCGCCGAGATCATAGATCACTTGCGACAGATGCGTGGCGGCGGCGGCATCATTTTGCAGCTTGAGGCGATCGAGATGCGCGCCGTTGCCCAGAGTGATGGAGGTGATGGCGTTCAGTACATAGTCGCCTTCGCCAAGATAAGTTTCAATGATTGATGCGGAAGCGCCATCCGCCACAGTGATGGCATTGTGCAAGCCGATGGCGCGAGGTGCCGCATTGGTGGCGATGTGGATGATTTCGACAAGCTGTTCGGCCTGGCCGGCGAAGTTCAGTGTCAGGCCATGGGGATGGAGTTTGGCGTTCAAGTCAACCAACGGATCGACGACTTTTGGTGTCGCAACATTCTTGCTGATGTCGAGGCCGCTCAGTTTGGAATGCGCTTCATCCAACGCGCCATTCACAAACACCACGCGGGCCTTGGCAATTTTGGCGAAAGGCGAAGCAGCGAGAAGGCGATCAACGTCCCTGGTCACTGCCGCTACCTTGGTTGGCGCATAAGGTTTGGTGATGGCGCGGCGCAAATCAGTCCAGCGCCAGTCTTCCATGCGGCGGTGGGGCAGCGAGACACCGAGGGCTTGTTCAGCAGCAGTGAATTGCAGAGCGGTGCTCATGCGGCTTTCTCCGCGTAGTCGGCATAGCCGTTCTTTTCGAGTTCCAGCGCCAGTTCCTTTCCGCCGGTTTTCACGATGCGGCCGCCAGAAAGCACATGCACTACGTCTGGTACGATGTGATCAAGCAAGCGCTGATAGTGGGTAATCACAATCATGGCCCGATCTGGTGAACGCAGGGCGTTGACACCTTCGGCCACCACTTTCAGCGCGTCAATGTCGAGTCCAGAATCGGTTTCATCAAGAATGCAGAGCGAAGGCTCCAACACTGCCATTTGCAAAATCTCGGCGCGCTTTTTTTCGCCGCCGGAGAAGCCCACGTTCACGGGGCGCTTCAGCATGTCCTGGCTGATGTTGAGTCTGGCGGCGCGCTCTTTCACGAAACGCATGAATTCCGGAATCGCGAACTCCTTTTCTCCGCGCGCCTTGCGCTGGGAATTGAGCGCCACGCGCAGGAACTGCATGGTTTGCACACCTGGAATCTCAATGGGGTATTGGAAAGCGAGGAACAGGCCAAGGGCCGCGCGCTCGTTCGGCTCCAACGCCAGCACGTCCTTGCCATTATATGTGACGCTGCCCTCGGTAACTTCATAGCCTTCGCGGCCAGCGAGCACGTAAGAGAGCGTGGATTTGCCCGAGCCATTCGGCCCCATGATGGCATGAACTTCGCCGGGCTTCACCGTAAGCGAAAGCCCTTT
>JAYTIG010000255.1:0-1782 GCA_043731995.1 Hyphomicrobiales bacterium | reverse complement strand
AGGTGATGCCTTCAGCGGCAAGCTGCGCTTTCACCTTGGGGCCAATGCCGGCGATGAGCGACACGTCATCCGCCGAAATCTCAGCCTTGTGGCTGTGCACTTCGCCAACCGGCGCCAGCGATTCAAAACCCCGGAGCTTTTCAGTGATGCGGGCGGCTTTGCCTGTGAGGCCTTTGAGATAGTAAAGCTTGGCA
The DNA here is from genome assembly GCA_043731995.1 of Hyphomicrobiales bacterium. Lineage (GTDB taxonomy): Bacteria > Pseudomonadota > Alphaproteobacteria > Rhizobiales > Aestuariivirgaceae > Aestuariivirga. The sequence goes on along the minus strand of JAYTIG010000255.1, from coordinate 1,588 downwards.
CGGCGCACCTTGCCGCGGCGGACCAGCTTCACCGAGTCAATCATCGGCGAATACATCGGGAAAACACGCTCAACACCTTCGCCATAGGAAAGCTTGCGCACCGTGAAGCTCTCATTGAGGCCGCCGCCATTGCGCGAGATCACCAGGCCTTCATAGGCCTGCACGCGGGTGCGTTCACCCTCAACGACCTTCATGTTCACAATCACCGTGTCGCCAGGTGAGAAATCCGGAAGCTGGCGCTTTGCGGCAATGACTGCCATCTGCTCTTTTTCAAGCTGCGCGATAATATTCATGGGGAAATGTCCTATCTACGAGTTGGAGGGCTTAAACTGCATGGCCGGGGAAAAGTCAACCTTTCGGCTTGACAAATTTGGCCCAAAGATCAGCGCGGCGTTGCCGCGTTAAAGCTTCGCGCTGGGCGGCCTTCCACCTGGCGATGGCCTGATGATCGCCGGACTGAAGAATCGCTGGAATTTCAAAGCCTTCCCAGACGTTTGGCTTGGTGTAATGCGGGTGCTCCAGAAGCCCGTCTTCAAAACTCTCTTCGGCATGGGATTGCTCGTGCCCCATCACGCCGGGCAAGAGCCTGATCACGGCATCCAGCAACACCAGCGCCGCAGGCTCGCCGCCCGAGAGTACATAGTCTCCGGCCGAGACTTCTCGCAGGCCGCGCGCTTCAATCACCCGCTGGTCAATACCCTCGAAACGGCCGCAGATGATCATGCAACCATCGCCCGCCGCAAGTTCCCACACGAAGCCCTGAGTGAGAGGCTCGCCGCGCGGGCTCATCAGCAAGCGCGGGCCCTTGTGGGGCGTGGCATCGATGGCCTTGGCCAGAATATCTGGCTTCAACACCATGCCAGCGCCACCACCAGCGGGGTGGTCATCCACAGTGCGGTGCTTGTCAGTCGCGAAAGAGCGAATATCCACCGCGTCATAAGACCACTTGCCTTCTTTCAATGCCTTGCCCGCCAGGGAAAGTCCCAGCGCGCCCGGAAACATCTCGGGAAACAGCGTCAATATGGAAGCGTGAAAGGTCAAGTTTGACTGCGTTCCTCTTGGATCGTCATCCCCGCGAAAGTGGGGATCTGCGTTTCAGTTTTCGAAACAGTGAACCCCGCTTTCGCGGGAATGACGGAATTATGGTTTAGACTTCTCATCATCCAAATACCCATCAGGCAAATTCAAAGTCACAACATCCGCCACAGAACTGATGCAAGCAACCGGAACCAGCATTCCGCCATCCAGTTCCATCAGTTCACCCGCGCCGAAATTCTGAAAGCCAATGATGCGGCCAAGGCTCTTGCCTTCAGTCACAGCCGCCTTGCCCTGAACATCGGAGAGATAAACCTCGCCTTCTTTCAAGTCGGGCAATTTTTCGCGCCCCACAAACAATTCCGTGCCGCGCAAGGCCTCAGCCGCATTGCGGTCTGTCACATTGCTCAGTACACAGATGAAATGATCCTTGGCCTGTTTGCTCTTCAAAACCTCAAACATGCGCCCATCGCGCGCGGCTAACGGCCCAAAGCCCGCAAAGGCCTTGGGCACAGAGGTAAGGCTTTTCACCTTCACCTCACCCTTGATGCCA
>JAYTIG010000254.1:0-12527 GCA_043731995.1 Hyphomicrobiales bacterium | reverse complement strand
GGATGGCGGCATCGAGACCGGATTTTGCTTCAGCCTGCTGCATCAGCGCAAAGCCGAGGTTCACAAGTTCTTCCGACAGCTTCAAATGGGCCTTGGACCGCGCCGGCTTGTGCGTGGAGCGGATGCGTGCCGCCATGCGGTTGATGTAGGACCAGTCGTGGGCAGGGTTCATCACCTTGGCTACCTCACTCAGTTCCTGCAGGCGGGCCAGAAGGGTTTGCGAACTGTTGCCAATATCCTGCAAGTGTTCAACATAAGTCTTGACCCGTTCGCGTGTGATGCGCATGGCCGGGGCAAGCGGCAGGACTTGCGGGTCGAAGAAAGTCAGATAAGTCAGCCAGCGGCCGTAGCCCTTCGCCGCCTTGCTGTTGCTGATGGCGGAATGTTCAGAGCGTGAGCCGCCATCGATATCCAAAATGTCAGCTGGTCGACAGGCCAACTCCCACATCTTCCGGTCTTCCGCCGGCCAGAGTGCAGGCTTCATGCATTCCCGTTCCGGAGCCTTGCCCCGCCCGTAAAGGCCTCCGCTCATGATGAGCCCGCCTTCTTGCTGATGCCAGTTTCAAGCGAAGGCGGGATTGCGTTCCTCACAAATTTGCTGCTCCTCGTGCTCGCAACTCCTTTTCGGGTTCCCTGCCCCTCCTCCATCGCCCTGCGGCGCTCGGCAATGACGCTGGCAAAATGCGAGCCCGCCGACTTGGTCTCAGCCCCGGCGTAGATCGAAGTCGTGGTTGCAATCGACCGATGGGAGAGAACCCGGCGCATCACTTCGTATTGGCCGGGCCGTGCATCGAGGAAGAGCTTGCCCATGGCATGGCGCGCGAGATGAACATTGAAGGCAATACCAAGATAGCGCTCAACCATGCCCTTGATCTGGATGGCCAGTGTATTTGAGGACTTGGGCTCACCCTTCTCACCAGGAAAGAGTGCATCGCTCTCGCGCTCGAGCAGTGTCGGCCGGCAGGCCTTGACGTACCAGGCCAGCAAGCGGACCACTTCGGCTGGTAGTTCAAAGTCAATCAGCTCACTATTCTTGACCTCGGCTTCCGGGATGACGAGGTAGAGCTTCTTGCCCCGGCTGATCAGGTGCTCGTTGAGCCTGAGCGAGGCCAGGTTCTTGCGCCGCATCGGTGCCGCCTGCAGCAGGGCCAAGGCTGCCGCCACCTGGGCCTTGACCGCCATGGGCTTTGTCATGCGCCCGTGTTTCTGGAGTTCCTTCTCGACCTCTTCGCGCAGGCGTTCCGGAAGCTGCAGGAAGGCCACCACAACTTCATCGTCATCGAAGGGCCGCAGCCGTTGCCGGTTCTTGGGCGTCATGCCTTGTCTGGGGATCTGCACCCTCGCGGCGAGTTTGCCGATCCGGACCAGTTCCTCATCACTGACCTTCACCCAATGCCTGGCGCAAACTTTAAGGAAGGTGGCAATTTGAGCGACCTGCGGAGAAGTCTTGCCCTCGTGGCGGTCTAACAGGAACCGCAAGATCTTCTGCAAGTTCTCAAACCTGACCAGCACCGCGATTGAGGTGATGTCAGTAAGCGGGACCCCTTGCACAGCCAAGGCCGAAGCCGCCACGCGCAGCTGATAGGTTCTTGTCTTCAGCGTGGCGGGCCGCATCGGCTTTGGCGGGCCTTCCTCATCCTCCAGGCTGGTCGTGCCCAGGCGGGCGATGAAGCGGTCAACATCCTGTTTGAAAGCAACGGGCAGTTCCTCCCATGCCAAGGTGTAGATCTCGCGTTTTTGCTGGCGCGGGATCTCCAGCTTGGGCCAGCCCTCAACATCGCGGACGGACACATTCCAAGCCCAGACAATTGCATCCCAGGTGCCTTCCGGATTGGCGCGCAACCGGTCCTCGGTGATGGCCCGGTGGTAGTCTTCCAGATCAACAAGTGTCACCGCTTCAGGTCCAACGCCCCGGGCACTCAGGTATCTCAGCAGCGCCAGCAAGCGGATCCTGCGGTTTTCAGGAAGCTGGCTTGCCAAGTCTTCCCAACTCTCCAGCAGTGGCATAACAGTACGGCTCGGCATCACGGGTAATGCCAGCGCCAGCGCCTTGCCAAACAAAGAGCGCACATTGGCCCAGCGCCCCGCTGACAGGCCGAAGGTTTCTGGGGATATCCCCTCCAGCCGCCTTCTCAGGGCTCCGACATCGAGCTCAATCATCGAAGGATCAGCGTTCAGAGTCCGCGCCACGGCCTTCACGGCCGAGATCATGTCGCGTTTTGCCGTCGTGGAATAATCGCTATTAAGGATCAAGGGGATGAGATCCGAGACGAACAGTCGTGAAGCGGTCAGTGTGGACATCAGGGGCCTCGTGAGGACGCAGTGGGACAAGTGGTCAATTTCGTTGATACACCATTTACGCAACCAACGCAGATTACTCCATTGTCTACTAACGAATATAAACTTACCCGCATGATATCAATCCTCTGTGTCACTTGAGCTTTGCGACTTCCGCAATCGCTCGGAACAGCCCGATGGCCGCGCGTTGGCAGCCTTCAGTTTCCCTCCCCCAATCCCAGTCTTCATCACGGATTCAAGTTCGCGATGGTCAATCCGGACCGAGCGGCCGATGCGGACACAACTGATTGCGCCCCGTGCCAACAAGCGGCGAACAGTCTTCTGGCTGACACCAAGAATCTGTGCCGCTTGCTTTACCGACAGAAGTTGCAAGTCAAATGGATTTGCGCCCTGCTCCGCCACTGCTGACTGCACGGGCGCTTGCGGCCTCGCAGCGAGTTCCGGCTCAGATCCTTCAGCGTGGGCGGCCTCTACCCACGATGGCAGCAAACCATGCGCTGACGAGCGAGGCGTTTGCGGTTTGCTGATGGTAAGGTGTCGGTCGAATCTGGAGTTCGGGCTCATCGGCCCATGCTGGCGCCAAACAAGCTTTGCTCCTATCCCACATCCTCCTCAAATCCCGCCCGGGTTTTGGGACTGACTAACATCAGACAAATCATCCCTTCCAGACAGCGAGCAATGCGTTCGGTTGGTCACAGGATCAGAGCCAACGCGAGTCCGCAGTGTTCGTGTTCCGGTTCTTTTTCTTGCAATTGAATGACCATAAAATTCCAACACTTCCAATTGAACAATGGCCAAAGTGAAGGAGCGAACAATGGTGTCCGCTATTCTGAAGTGAGCAGACATTTGCTAAGTCGTCGCGGATTTCCGAAATGGGCCAGATGCAGACGTCCAGCGACGACCTCGGGTCGTCGGCTCAGTGCCATGCACCGCAAACACAGTAGAGTCCGGTAACAATGTAATGTCCTTCAGGTGATCACGTGCCAGAACAGACCAACCACGCAAAGCCAGCCGAGGGTGAACACCAGAGTACGGACATAGGGAATGGCAAACCAGAAGACCACCGCATGTATCAAACGCAGCCAGAAATAGGCCATCGCAAGTGTCGCGGTGGTTGATGTTTCCTTGCCCGCAATATGAGTGATGAGAACCAGTGCGGCAAAGGGCGCAAAGGTTTCGACAGCGTTCAGATAGGCCCGGTGGGCTCGCATACCCCATAGGGGCACCGGCCGGGGCGTCGGGTCCACATAGTTTTCGCCTGACAGGAAGCCATTGGTTAGGACTTGGCAGCCGATATACACGGCCCAGAGAGAGGCCGTTAGGATTGCCGTCAGTGCAAGGTAGGTGAGTTCGGTCGTCATCACTTCCTCCATCATTTGGGCGCTCGTTCAGGCTATCAGTCTTCGCACAGTCCCACAATTGCCTTGGCGCAAGATTCTAGACTCTTTGCCTTAGGGCAGCCAACAACACACATTAGGAAGGCCTTAATGAACTGTGGATCAACAACGGCTTGCGCAAGTGTTGCAAGATATCTGGCGGGCATGTTGGTTTTAATCCACGATAACTTCAACGGAAGCTATGTGGCCGGGTGACCGCACCTGACAACACTTAGTGTTTTGCTCGCCACAACCTCTCCTTGGTGGAGGTCTCATACCCAAGCGAATTGAAACTCGCGATTTCAAGGCATTGTCCCCAGGGTGACATGAAATAAATCCAGTTGAACCCCGCCAGCGGGCCATCTTCCACCATGTTCGGGCCCTCAAGCATTTCGATGCCTGTGGCTTTCAACCGCTTGGCGGAAGCAATAACGTCATCGACTTCAAAGCACAAATGCATGCCCCCAATTTCGGAGTTGCGCCGCGGCCGTGCCTTGCTGTCTTCACCTGAATATTCGAAAAGCTCAACGTTCACACCATCGCCGCAGCGTAAAAAAACCAAGTCTCGAATGCGCGACTGAGGTGCTGCTCCTAGTTTGTTCTTCATGAAACTGTCATCGACATTGAAGGGACCGGTGCGGAAAACATCCACGGCCCCAAAGACTGCCTTGAAAAACGCGATGCCATCTTCAATGTTCGGCACGGTGATACCGATGTGGTGCATGCCATAAGTACGTTCTGCCATTTTCTTCCTCCCGAATGCATTCTTGAGATGCTTGTGGACTCTGGCCCAGATTGTGAGAGTAGGCGGGATTACCCAGATCATGGACCCTGATATTTTCTCAATTTGAGAAACTCGCAAATTCTGGCTAGGATGACGCCAGATAGAAGGTTGGCGAACACCCATGTCGAAAGCCGAATTGCTACAACCCCATGACTGAATACGAATTATTGCGCATCATCACTTTTCTTGAACGCATGCGCACGCCTTATGACAAGCTGCTGAACGCGGCTGAGCCAGACCCAAATTGGAACATCATCCTCTATCTCATGAAGAACCATCTGCGTGGCGAGAACGTCACCATGTCGTCCCTTGCTTCAGCGGCCGACATTCCGTTTGCTAGTGCCATGCGCCGCATTCACAAGTTGATTGAGGGCGGCGACATTCAGCTTCGACACCGTGGAACCACGGGCAAATCTCATTATCTCGAACCAAGCCGGAAACTGGCTATTGGCTTCACGAACTACGCGGCCAAAGTCAAAGCGTTGCTCGGAGATACATTCGGGCTCAAGAGTGGGAGCAGCGATTCCGAAGACTACTACTTTGGCGGCTCATATTTCGCAGGCCAAATCATTCCACCACTTGAAATCATGGACAAGGGAAAGGAGGCCGGTTCTGAGCTCCGGTTCCTGCTGCATGACGACAACTATTTTGCAAGTATGCGAAATATGTGGTCGGACTTCCGCAGCAAACTCTCCGCGCGGAAGAACTTCAAGCTGCTGAATTTGCCCGAACTTCGCGAGGAGGTGTTTGCCAATGCTCGCCTAAAGGAAAGTCAGTACGATGTGATCGCCGTTAACATGCCGTGGCTGGGCGAGGCCGTGGCCAACAATGTCGCGCAGCCGTTAACGGATTTTCTGAAGACCAGCAGCATCAATCCCCTCGACTTTCATCCCAACATCTGGACAACCGGCAATTGGGACCGAACCCAGTTCGGCGTGCCGATCTATTGCACCATCGAGGCCCTGGCCTTACGCAAAGATCTGTTTGAAAGCCGGGGAATTCACCACCCAACGAGCTTTGAAAAGGTCATCGAGGCCGCAAAGATACTTCATAATCCAAAGCGCGGAATGCAAGGTGTCGTGTGGAATGCAGCTAAAGGCATGCCAATCGCGCACTCATTCATGTTCTTCATGGGGTGTTGTGGCAGCCCTGTCATTAATATCCCCACGCCACGGCTTCATCTGGACTACAGCAAACTCAAGGGAGAAGCCATGAGGCCCCGCATCTTGAGCGAATCCGGCCGGCACACTTTGAATTACATGCATGAGCTTCTGGCCGTATCTCCACCCGACATCCTATCAATTGATTGGAACAAGGCGCTTGACTATTTTATGGGTGGCCACGCCGCCATGATTTATTGTTGGACGATGCGAGCGGCCAGGTTTGAATATGACATTCACTCCGTCGTAAAACGGAAAGTCGGATATTATCCTCATCCCCATGGACCAGGAGGCACAAGCGTTTCTCCTATCGGTGGCTTTCTTCTGATGGTTCCGGCGTCTTTACCCCCCGAACGGGCACGTCTTGCGTTTGAAGCCATATCCTGGATGGCCTCACCGGCTGCGATGAAAGAACATGTAAAGAATGGTTTTCCCGTGGCTCCGCGCTTCAGCGTGAGTGCTGATCCTGAAGCAGCTGCGAGCACGCCAATTGTGAGTTTCGTCGACAAGCTGGCCAAACAAAACAAGATCCAGAACTGGCAGAGACCTCCCGTCCCCGAATATCACATTATTGAGGACATTCTTGGTGAAGAGATATTTGCCGCCTTGAATGGCGAGTGTTCAGACCAACAAGCCCTAACGCAAAGTCAGAACCGAATCGATGCAGCGATGCGCGAAGCTGGTTACTATTGAAGTTCCGCCCATGCTTGAAATCAAGCGGAAGCACGTCCCCTGACTGTGGAATAGATGAGAGCGGAAACGACCATTAGGGCACCTTGAAACAGGTACTGGTAAGTTTGGGAAAGGCCCAGAAACGAAACAGCGTTTAGAACTTCCATCAGAAGAACCGCGCCCAACACAGTACCAATAAATGTGCCACGCCCACCGCGCAGGCTTGTGCCGCCAAGGACCACTGCCGTAATGCTCGAAAGCGTGTAGTTCACGCCCTGGCGTGGATCGCCAACGCCAATCTGCGTCATCAGCATCACTGCGCCAACGGCCGTCAACAAGGAACTGGCGATATAGCCAGACACGAAGACGCCATCGACCCAGACTCCCAGCCGGCGTGCAGACTCTTCGTCCGAACCCGTCGCTCGCAGACGCCATCCCGGACCCAATTTTCGTAACGCATATTCACCGGCTATCGCAAAGGCCACAAGCACGAGGAAGGCGGCCGGAATCGGTCCCCACTGCCAAGTCACAATCTCCACCACCTTGGCGTTGATGTAGCCATCGGGGCTCTCACGCAACAGGAAGCTCATGCCTTGCAGGCCGATATACATGGCAAGAGTTGCTGCGATGGGCGTGAAATTAGCAAAACGGATCAGAACCCCGTTTATGGCCCCGACAACCAGGGCCAGGAAAAAGATTAAGGCAAAGCCCGATGCTATCATCAACGCCGATTTGTCATCGTTGACAAAGAATGAGGCGACGACGACGAGGAATCCGACCAGTGGCCCGACTGACAGATCAATTCCTCCCATCAACAAGGCGACAGTCTGGCCGAGAGCGATGAAGCCGAGAGCCGTCGCCAGAACCAGGATGTTGTAGATGTTGAATGACGATAGGAAATTGGAATTCTGGCTGAAGACGTAAATACCCAATAGGATCGTGACCAATGTCAGTGGGACGGCGGGAGCGTTGTCTGACTGGAGGAAATGCCGCACACCGCTCATGGCGGAGCTTCTGTGTTCTGGCGCGTCACTAACTCCGACATGATGAGTACTTTGCACAGCCGCCGCTACGATTTGTGCTTCGGTAACATCTTCACCAATCAGAGTTGCGACGACGCGGCCTCGCGATAGCACGATGACTTTGTCGCAGAGCCCCTCGAGTTCCGCTGTATCGGATGAATTGACGATGACGGGCTTGCCCGAATTTGATACGTCGCGGAGGATGCGATAGATCTCAGCACGCGCCCCGACATCCACGCCCTGCGTGGGTTCATCCGCGATAATGGCGCCTGGCTCCGAGAGCAAGGCTCGTGACATCACAATCTTCTGCTGGTTGCCGCCGGATAGCGACAAGATGGGCGCCTCGATACTGGGCGCTTTTACATCCAGGGACTTGAAGGTGGAGATGACTTGATCCAATTCCTTCTTGCGGCTCATGATCGCGAAATTGGAGAACTTGTCCAGCGCCGAGAAGGCTGCATTCTCGCGCACCGTCAAACCGGCCGCGAGACCCTCTGTGTGCCGGTCAGATGGCATGTAGGCCGCTTGCAGGGCAAATTGATGCGGCTTCATCGACCGCCCGCCAAGCATGATTTCACCAGTGGCATGGTGCAGACCGGCGAGTGCACGCATCAACTCCGACTGGCCGTTGCCAGCGACACCGGCGACACCGATGATCTGCCCGCGCGCAACTTCGAAAGATACATCCTTGAAGCCCTTGCCACTTAGCCTGGCGGCAGAGAAATTGATTTGCGGCGCCACTTCCTTTGCTTTGGGCGGAAATGCCGAACCCAGCGTGCGGCCCACGATCATCGCGAGAAGTTCGGCGTTGCCAATTTCGTCGACGACTCCACCGCCGCGAACCTTGCCATCGCGCAGCACCGTGACCCGCTGGGCTATTTGGCGCAATTCGGCCAGGCGATGGGTGATGTAGATTACCGAAGTTCCAGTCTTGACCACACTGCGGATGCGGTCAAACAACATATCGGTTGAGTCTTGATCGAGCGACGCAGTTGGTTCGTCGAGAATCAGGATCTTGGGGTGGATGGCCAGGGCCTTGGCAATTTCAAGCAAGTGCTTCTGAGCGACAGTCAATACATCGGCGCGCATACGCAGCGGTACATGGAGGCCAACCGCATCCAGCATTTCCCGGGCGACGGCCTGCGCTGGCTTCGCAGAAAACAGAGAGGCAGGAAGGGCGACCTGCAGGTTTTCAAGAACGGACAAATCGTCGAGCACAGCGGGGTGTTGAAAGGAAATGGCAATCCCTAGAGATGTGGCTATGTCGGGTGTCATCAGCGCAATGCGCTGGTCACCAAACTTGATTTCACCGAGTTCGGGATAGGTGGCACCGGAAATTATATTCATGAGCGTGGACTTGCCCGCGCCGTTCTCACCAAGGATGGCGTGAACTTCGCCGGCATAGAATTCAACACTGACGTCACGCAGGGCTGGGACGCCGGAATAAAATTTTGAAATATTCGAAAGCCGGAGAGTCACCTCTCCATGGGTAGGGGATTCTGCCAATTTTACATGCGCTTTTCGTTTTGCCACGAAGGGAAATTCCGCCGTTACCAACCAGTTCGCGTGGGTGTCTGAAAGTCATGCCCCGGGAGGATCACTCCTTCCGGGGCATCGGCGATTTTACTTCGTTACGGCCTTTGCCTGCTCATCAGCTGGCAGTTCCGATGACAAGTAGATCGCTCCAGGGAGATCCTTGCGGCACTGGACATTGCCCTTGGTCGAATCTTCAAAAGCTGGTGCCTTGAAGATGTCGGCTTCTGGATCCTTGCCTCCGGTCGCCTTGGCTACAGCCCATTCGACCGCCAGGCGAACGTTGTCGTTACCGGTCGCCACAGTGAACAGCTTGAAGTCTGGATTGGCTTTGTTGTTGTCAGTCCAGAAGCAGCCAAGTGAGTTACCGTCAGAGGTTGCGAGGGCCGGAATTGACTTGTTCGACTTCTGGAAGAGCGGCAAAGCGCCGACCAATGAAGGGCCGAAGTCGGAAATGATGACGTCAATCTTGTCATTCTTCGCGATTTCGGCAGTCAAAACCTTCTGTGTCAAAGCCGGATCCCAGTTGGTGACGTCAAAGGGTTCCGGGTTGAGGAACTTGTATTCAGGTCCAAGCACCGACTTCAGCCCTGCAAGCTCATCTAGACCCTGGCTGTTTCCAGCAGGACCGCTGAGAAACAGCATGTTGCCGCCCTTGGGCAGAACGCTCTTGATCCAGTTGCCCCAGCTCACGCCATCGTCTTTGAAGGATGAGCCGATGAACTTGGTGTAGTTCTCGCCTTCCTTGCCGCCAACAACGACACGATATGGCACGATGACTTTGCCAGCCTTGTACACGCTGGTGATGGCGGGCAATACGGCTGGTCCGGCGTCACCGAAAACAACCAGGGCGTCAACACCCTTCGCGGCAATGCCTTTGATGTCCGAGATGGCCTTCTGAGTATCGCCCTGGCCGTCGGCATATTCATAGCTGGTGATGCTTGGACACAAGGAAGCTGTCTGCTTTCCCGATGCCGTTGTCACCTGGCGCCAACTGTTCCCGCCATAACCATCGAGCAGGGCAATCGTTGCCTTCTTCGGGCCGCACCATGATGGTACTTCAGCATGAGCCAATGTCGCGCAACCCAGAGCCATCAGTGCAGTTGTTGCAGCAAGGGCAAGTCTTTTCTTAAGAGATATAGATTTCATTGTATTCCTCCAATTATGCGGGTTTCGTTTTCCTAGTAAAGTTTACAGTCCACCGGACAGAGTAAACACCGATGCCAAAACCCAGGGCTAAGGCCTGGATGATGGTTTGGGCCGAGTAAGGCACGCCAACGGCGAGCGCGAACTGGCTCAATTGGTTCAAGAAGAAAGCGGCTATGACGGTTGAAATGGGAAAGCCGCGGCCGCCGAGCAGCGACGTGCCTCCCAAAACGACCACCGCAACAGACGGAAGCAACAACGAGTCACCTTGAAATGCAGTTGGCTCGCGGGTGATCCCGGCGATGAGCACACCGGCCATGCAATAGAGTAATTGCGCGTATACATAGGCCATAAGTTGATGCACCTGCACATGAAGTCCCGAGGCGCGTGCCGCCAGTGGATTGGCGCCAATCGCTTCAAACCGCCGACCAACGACAGTCTTCTTGAGGAGGAATGTCACCACCAGCAATGCAGCCAGCGCGAAATAGACAGAGTTGGGAATGCCCAAGGTCTCACCACCGGCGATTTCAGCCAGTAGCGAGGTGGTAATCGAGGGGACTCCGCCGGAAACGGCAAAGACCATGCCATAAAGCAAGGCATTCACACCCAAGGTGGCGATGATCGCATTCAGCCGGAAGTAACTGACCAGTATCCCATTGATCAAACCCGCGGCCACAGCGAAGGCAAGTGCAACCAATACGGCCTGAAACAGCAAGGCATTATCTTGTTGCGGATAGTGCGTTGAAACAACAACGGCAAGTGACACTGCGCCTGCCAAAGAAAGGTCAAAACCACCTTGCTGAACCACGAGCAACTGGCCCAACCCCACAATGGCAATCACCGCCGCAAAAGGCAGGCTTCCCGAGAGTGCCCCCCACGACATCGCCGAGGGCGCAAACACGAAGCAGGCGAGGATCAGCATGAGCGTGCAAACGACCACGGTCACAAAACTTCTCGCCAGCCGCATACTTGGCGGCTGCATCTCCACTATGGTGGTACTTTGGCTCATTTGCCGCTTCCTTCCCTTTCTCCGACCCTTTGGGTCTTTTTCTTGTGGTCAAACTCGTGCATTGCGGGCGGGCGCCCGCGAACCTCCGCGGTGTTAAGGCAGAACCTTGGCGGCCCTGAATTTGTCGAATGCATCAGTGAACGAATGCACTGAGTTCTGATAAGCGGTGAAACCCATGTCACGGCTCTTGGTCATGTCGTTGAAGTTCTCGATCACGCGGCCAAGATCGGCATCGCTGTGCCACCAAGATGCAATGGTGCTCAGTGGATTTTTTTGCAGCGCGTGCTTGGCAACAATCTTGTCCCAGACGTGCTCCATGCCAGCCATCTGCTTTTCCAGCGGCTGCGCATGTCCCGGATATTCCGCTGCCGTCACGCCCCAGTAGTCAGCAAGTTTCGGCCACAGCCAGTTCCAGCGGAACACTTCACCATTGGCAATGTTGAAGGCATTGTTGCGGGCCACTGACTTGGTCGCCGCCCACAACAGTTGCTTGGCGATAATGCGGCCATCGGTGATGTCCACACAGGCTTCATATTGCTGCGGTGAACCGGGGAACATGAAGGGACGTCCAGTTTCCTTGCAGATTGCGGCATAGGCGCCAAGCGTGGCAGCCATGTTCATCTGGTTCCCAACCGTGTAGCCAATCAACGTGTGGGGCCGGTGAACCGACCAGCTGAAGCCTTGCTTTTCTGCAGCGGCAAAGAGTTCGTCTTCCTGATCATAATAGAAGTTCTGGTACGGAAGGCGCGGCATTTCCTCACGGAACGGAGTGACCATCTTGGTCTTTGCGTAAGCTTCAAAGGGGCCCATGTAATGCTTGGCACCTGTGACCAAAGCTGCATGCTTGATCTTCTTGCCTTCCATCGCCTTCAGCAGGTTGCGAACCATGCCAGCGTTGACGCGGCAGTTTTCAGCCTCTGTCGCCTGACGCATCCACGTGGTTATGAATACATCCGTCGGCTTCACTCGCTTGAGGGCCGCGCCAACTGCTTCGTCATCGGTGAGGTCAACGGCGACGTGTTTTACGCCCTTGGGCAGGTCGTGTTTGTGGCGAGATATTCCTGTCACCGTCCAGCCCTTGGTAGCGGCAAGATGTTCAGCCAGGTGGCGGCCAATGATACCCGAGACACCGGCGACAAGCCCATGACGTTCCATCAGTTAAAATCCTTTGCAGAGAGCGTGATCTTGATGCAGGCCTTGGGGTCCTGCCCCAGTTCGAAGGCTTTCACGGCGTCATTCAGTGAGAACCTGTGAGTCTGGATAGGGGAAAGATCAATCCCTGTGCGCTCAAGAAAGCGAATGGCGCCCGGCCACACACCGGGTGAACCAATGCAGCCCCGGATCGTCAGGTTCTTCAGCTGCATCAGACCCAGGCTCGCGGAAATCTTGCGCCCAATATTGATACCCACCATCGACATACGACCGTCTTGGGCAACGTAGTCGAAGACGGCGGCGAGTGATGCATCGTGGCCAGCGCATTCAATTACAAGCTCAGCGCCTTTTCCGCCTGTTAATTCCTTGATCTGC
>JAYTIG010000253.1:0-1792 GCA_043731995.1 Hyphomicrobiales bacterium | reverse complement strand
AGAACGTTGGCGGCCGGGTTCTTGCCCCGACAGCCGCACGAAACAACTAGAGCATAAAGCCGCCAGCGGCCTCAATGCGCTGGCCATTCACCCAACGGAAATCGTCCGTCAGCATAGCGGCGGCCAATGCGCCGATGTCATCCGGCAAGCCCACGCGGCCAAGCGCCGTCATGCCCGCAATCATGCCGTTGACCTGCGGGTTGTCGCGCGTGCCGCCACCGCCGAAATCGGTGGCAATTGCGCCGGGGGCCAGGGTGTTCGCGGTGATCTTGCGCTCACCCAATTCCTTGGCCAGATAGCGCGTGAATACTTCAATGGCCCCTTTCATAATTGCGTAAGGCGCGCGGCTCGGGAAAGAGAAGCGCGCAAGGCCGGAAGACACGTTGATGATGCGGCCACCGTCAGCCATCAGCGGCAAAAGTTTCTGCGTGAGGAAATAGGGGCCCTTGACGTGCTCGTTCATCATCTCATCAAAGACGGCCTCGCTAGTCTCTGCGATGGTGACACCAGCGCCGGTGCCGGCGTTGTTGACGACGTGATCAAAGGTGTCGCGCTTCCAGGTGGCGGCCAAGGCCTTTTTCACTTCTGCTGCGAAGGCTTCGAAGGTTGCGGATTTCGAAATATCAAGCTGCAGCGCCACGGCTTTGCGGCCCTTGGCTTCAATGGCCTTAACCACTTCATCCGCCGCTGCCTTGTTTGCGTGATAGGTAATGATGGAATCCTGGCCCTTGTCGGCCAGATGCAGCGCCATGCTGCGGCCCAGACCGCGGCTGCCGCCGGTGATGATATTGATTTTCATGTCATGCTCCATTGTTTGAGGAGCATGATGTGGCCTTGGGCTTGAAAAGCAGAAGAAGGCACCCAAAATATTCATTCTCACCCAAATGAAAGTCAGTCACCAAATGGATACCGCCTTGCCCCTTGACGCCGGAAGCGTTGTGAAGCCTGTTGCCGCGGAGGAGAGCTCACCCATTGCTTGTTTTTCGCAACAGGTTGAGGATATTTCGCAAGAGCTGATGGGCTATATCGCCGACAAGTGGACGCTTGTGGTGCTGGAAGAATTGCATGACCATGGCGTGATGCGCTTCAATGAGCTGCGCAAAGCCGTACCGGGCATCAGCCAGAAAATGCTGACGCAAACCTTACGGCAGATGGAGCGCAATGGGCTTGTCTCGCGCAAGGTTCATGCGGTGATCCCGCCCAAGGTTGAATATCAGCGCACCGAGTTGGGCCGTTCGCTCGGGCCGGTCATTTGCGGGTTGTGGACGTGGGTTGAACAGAATTCAATGGGCCTCGTTGCAGCGCGCGCAGAGTTTGACGGCCAGGCGGCCCGTGTTGCGGAACACACGCCTTAGGCTGCCGGATTTCTGGCACCAAACAATGGCCGACCCACCACCACCTCAGCGGCTTTGGCCCTTTCGAGCCTTGCTTGCTCTTCCTGGGCTTGCAGCAGACTCTTGACGGCGGTGAAGGCGGCATTGATCTGGCGTGACTTCTGGGCGGCAAAGCGACTGAATTCGAAGGGAATACCGGGGCCAGTCCAACGCTCTGTGTTGTAGATCGCCAGTAGCGCCTGAAAAGCCGCCATGGCTTCTTCCAAGCTGGTGCTGGGGCTCAGGCCGAGAACGCCAAATGGTTCCATGTTCTCAGGCACTGAGCCGAGGCTAGGTTCTTCTAAAGATGCCAAGGGCTCGACTGAGGCAATCTGGTGATGGGCGATGAAGCGCTGCTGACCGTCCTTGGAGACAAACTCCACAAATTTGATGTCGCTGCTCAGAAAGTTTTCTAACTT
>JAYTIG010000252.1:0-4915 GCA_043731995.1 Hyphomicrobiales bacterium | reverse complement strand
CACGGTTACCTCACCGAAATCCACGCCATCTTCCGGGTTGCGGGACTTGTAGTCTTGCGCTGCGGCCGTTGCCCCATGAACCGATGAAATCCAGCGTTCGCGCGCGGCAGGGGCCACACGGGCATCGCGCGCCAAAGCGGCCAGAACATCGGCAGGCTCTGCCACTAAACCAAGATCAGCGCGGATCACGCGGCCAATGGGTTTGCCATCTGGATAGATGTGAACCAGAGTCTGTCTGGGTTGTGGCGCTTCCGGCAAGGTGAAGCCCATGGTGGCAAAATCACCCAGCCGCGTTCCGGCCGCGATGATGAGATCGGCTTGTGCCAACATATCACGCAGTGGTTTTGCTGTGCCCATATCCAGCTGCCCAGCGTAGAGCTCGCTGGCATTGTCGAAAACGTCTTGCGATTTCCAAGTCACGGCCACTGGCACGCGCTGGGCGGCGGCAAATCGCGCCAAGGCTTCTGCACCTTTTGTGCCGCGCAGGCGGGCACCCGCAATCACCAAAGGCCGCTCTGCATGCAGCAGCATTTCGCGCAAGCGATCGATGTCAGCCGACGAGGCGGCCATATGCGGCAGGGGATAGGTGAGGACTTGCGGGTTTTGCACATTATCGCGCAGCATGTCTTCGGGCACCGGCAAGATCACTGGGCCGGGCACGCCCTCGGTGGCGAGACGGAAGGCGCGGGGCATCATTTCGGGCAAGCGGGTGGCATCAGAAAGTTCAAACACGCCCTTGCTGAAAGAACCGAACACAGCAGCGTAATCCATCTCCTGAAAAACGAACCGGTATTTTTCTTCGCGTGCGACTTGGCCAACAATGGCGATGAGGGGCACGGCATCCTGCTCTGCCATATGCACCGCGATGGAAACATTTGTAGCACCAGGCCCCCGGCTCACGAGCACCACACCGGGAATACCCGTCATCTTAGCTTCGGCCACGGCCATGAATCCGGCGCCACCCTCATGGCGGCAGATCACTACCTGAATGCTGCTGTCGTGCAGCGCGTCCAACAGCGCCAGATAGCTTTCGCCCGGCACGCAATAGACCCGCTTCACGCCATGGGCTTTGAGGCTTTCAACAATAAAATCTGCGGCGCGCATGGCATTCCCCTTTGACTGGGTTTTGCCGTGCGGCCGCTGCTTTGTCGAGGGTGCCAGACCTGTGTTTATTGCTGGGCAGTCAGGCCTTGGGCCTGTGCCTTCTTATACCATTCTGCCGCCTTTGCGGCATCGGGTTGCAGGCCTTCGACCTTCATTTCCGCAAAAACCTTTGGATCATAGCTGCGCGCCACACCCAATGTTCCACGCGGGTTTCCGGCCGCTGAGGCTTGCATGTAATATTGCCGGGCGGAAAGAATATCCCCCTGGTTCATCAGGCCGTCGGCGCGGGCCAGAAGGTCAGCACCAGCGCCTCGGCCCGGTGTGGTGGGAACAGGAATGGCGGAGGGGGCCGTTGCGTCCTGTGCTGTTGCTGCTGGCTTCAACTTCACTGGATCGGGCTGGCCCTCTGGTGGGGCAGAGGCAGGTGTGATTTTCACATCAGACAGTTCGACGCTCATGAGCTGTGCTGGTGCCGCCAATGAGCCAGAGCTTTGCTCAACCGCGGCCACTTGCAGATCGATCTTCGGGTTCAATGATTCCGGAATGACCAGTTTGAGATCAGCAATCTCAGGTGCCTTCACCACCCAGCTGCCATCCTCCTTCTGGTGACCTGCTGTCAGATAGGCCGATTGCGGCAGGCCGCTGATTTCGATATCCACCGGCTGATCGGCGCTGGCTGGCGTTCCCGTTAACATCAGCGGGATCATGCTGTTCAACTGGCCACGCACGTCATTTACCGCCAACCTTGCGCTGGTGATTGGCTTGGTGAGGGTTGAGGAGCCGGAACTGGCCACGACCACAGGCTGCGTGGTGGCTGGTTTCGGGGTCATCGCGGAAACCATTTGCCGGGCGCGGTCAAAACCATCCTGCGTAAAGGCAAGCAGGTGGCTGCGATTGGCAAAGCCATAACCCGTTGCTCCGCCGACCATGATGGCGATTGCAGCAGAAGCGGCATAGAATCCAAGATTGGATGACGGCCGCTTTTGCGGGCGGCGCTGCTTGACATCCTTGCCTTCCTTCGCGTTGCGCTTCCTGCGCTTTTCAATCTCGGCCAAGGGAACAGTGGGCCGCCTGGCGCGCAACATGGGCTCAGCCGAAGGACTTCCCATGGGAAGGCGTGTCTGGCTGGATTGCGGGAAAGTGGCAGGTGATTCAGCAGCGGGCTCACTCAGCGGTGGCTCGGCCCTTGACGCATCTCGTGGGTTGTCGTTGCCCGGCCGATCATAAAGCTGCTTGGCGAGAACAAACTTTTCATCCAGCTTGCGGCGATATTCTTCCATTTGCTCATTTTCACTGCGCTGGCGCTCGGCATGGCGGGCAAGGCGCTCGCGATAGCGCTCGGCCGCGGCAGCATTGTCTTCATGGCCGAAACCATCAGCGAACCAGGATGGAATGGGTGTGGCTGTTTCCGGATTTGATTCAGGCAGGGCCGGGGGTTCAATTTCCGGCTTGGTGGTTTCATCAATACGCGCGGGTGAATAGCTCATGGTTGGGCTCCTGTTGGCGTGATGGTTGAGTTGATTGAGGATGTCTTGAGAAGAGTTGCAGCGTTGGCCTCACGCTGCCAGCCGGGTACTTCGGCATTGACGGCGCTGCCTTCTTCGCTTGTGATCTGATGGAAGAATTCTGTCTCGAACAGTTTCAAATTCCTGCGTTGATCCTGATTCAGCGCAGTTTCATTGACAGCTATGATGAGGCTGGTTGAAACCGTATCCCACTTGTCAGTGCCTGCGATCAGGCCCGGCGCTTCTTTCGATGTCAGCTTTGCAGGCTGATAAATGGTGGCGAGCTGCTGTGGCAAAACCAGAGGCAGAATGTGAAAGTTGGCACCTGCAAGGCGCTCTAAGTTGAATGGTGTGCCGAGAATTAGTGCTGCATCAGCCTTGCCGGACGCCAAGGCCTCCACAGCTTTTTCTTGTGCTTGAGGCACACGCAGGAAGGGCACTTCCATGGCGCCCAACAACATTTCACCCGTGGCAAACGATGCGGAGTCGGCGGGGCCTGTGGCGATGCGCTTGCCCGCGAGCATGGTGACATTGGCGATATTGCGCCGCGCCACCAGCATGACCGGCAGGGTTCTCAGTGCGGCGATGTAGGTAAATTTTTCTTCTTGCGGGGCAAGCAGGCTTTGGGCGCGCACATAAGCCAAACTGTCAGAAGTGATCAGTGCTGAATCAACCTCGCGGAACTGACCCAGATCCTGCAGTGCCTGAACACTGCCTGTGCCCATCATGGGCAACACGCGCAAAGCATTCTCATGATCGAGCTTGCGCGCCAGGAGTGAAGTGTCTGCGAGCCATGCTGGCTCGCCGACGAGAATGGTAAATGCGGTTTCGGCCGGGCCAGCATTGGCTGAGTTGAAACTCAATGCCAACAACCCAAGACCAAGCAGAAGTTTCCTCATGCCTGCCCCTCTTCATTTTTAGAGGCCGTCCCTTGCCCTCTCACGCTGCCGCTGTGGCGGAAGCGCAACAGAACCTAACTTTCTTTAGAGATTGTGGCGATCAGGGGGCAAAACAGGGGTGATGTGAGGGCAAGTCACCTTCTGAAAATTGGCTGATATTCACGCGGTGGCGGGCCATCATAGAGAGTAAGTGGGCGGATCAAAATATTGTTGGCCAATTGTTCCATCACTTGCGCTGTCCATCCTGGCACGCGGCCCACGGCAAAGATCGGCACGAAGAGATCAGGCGCGATGCCATTCAAATAGTAAATCGCACCTGAGTAGAAATCGACATTCACATTCACCCCAAAACGGGCATAGGGCTTCATTGCATCCACGACCGCCTGTAGGATTGCGAGCCATTTCGGTTCTCCCATTTCGTGCGAAAGTTTTTCCACACCATCTCGCATGTGGCGCGCGCGGGGATCTTCAGTGCGGTAGACACGGTGGCCGAAGCCAGTAACGGCCTCACCCTTGGCGCGCTTTTCCCTTACATAGGCGGCTGCATTTTCTGGTGCACCAATCTCTTGGGCCATGCGCATCACATCTTCGGCGGCGCCGCCATGGGCCGGGCCTGAAAGAGCTGCGATTGCGGCGGTGATGGAAGCGTGAAGATTGGCCTCGGTGCCTGTCACCACGCGCGCCGCGAAGGATGAAGCATTGGAGCCATGTTCAGCATGAAGGATCAGATCACGATCCATGAGCTGTGCAGCATCTTGTGAAGGTTTGCGGCCCGTGATCATCCAGAGGAAGTTGGCGGAGTGGGAGAGACTGGTGTCCGGTTTAGGGATTGCGCGGTTGTTGCGCAGCGCTTCATGCGCTGCCACGATCATGGAGATTTGTGACGCAAGACGCAGGCCCTTGGCGCGGGTGGCTTCGATGGAATTATCTGCAGTTTGCGGGTCAAAATCCGCCAGCGCCGAAACGGCTGTGCGCATGACGTCTATGGGGTGCCCGTGTTTGAGCAGGCGGATCAGATCAATGATTTCTGGCGGAAGTTGGCGCGCGGCGAGGAGTATGGCGCTGAAAGCTTTCAACTGGGCTGAATCTGGCAAATCACCATGGAGAAGAAGATAGGCCGTTTCCTCGAAAGTGGAGTGTTCGGCAAGATCGTGGATCGAATAGCCGCGGTAGCGCAATTCACCCGCTTTGCCATCTATGAAGCTGGTGCCAGAGCGTTCGAAGTAGATTCCCTTGAGCCCGCGGTGGATTTCGATTTTCTCTTCCTCAGCCATGTGGCACATACCTTTCGATGCAAGATGTGATCGGACAAGCCAAAGCCCGGATCAAGGGCCAGAAACTAAAGCTCGTCATGCCAGAAGGCGAAGATGCGCGGGTGCGCGAAGCGGCCAGCATTTTGCAAAGTGA
>JAYTIG010000251.1:0-4916 GCA_043731995.1 Hyphomicrobiales bacterium | reverse complement strand
AGCCATTACTTTCAATTCTTCAAGACCCTCTTTGCCCTTCGTTCCAAGCTCTACTCTCTCATCGAGCCACTTCAGCCATGACGCATTTGTTGCAGATTCCGGTCTGTTGAATGGATCGACCATATATCCATTTTCAGCGCTCCTGCTAAAACCGAGAAACCGCATTACATTGTCGGCTTGGGCATTAGTAAGATTGGCCCCGTTTGTGAAATCTCCGCTCTCGTCTTTGCGCCCTGAAGTTAGCAACGCGAGCACGCCATGAGGGCCCAACCGATCCAGCTTATCGGCCGCACGCAAAACAACCAAGCGGCGCGCCTCGTCAATAACGCCATCGACAGAGATAGCCTCTAGCAATCCATCTAGCAGTTTTCGGCTGCTGATCTTGAGCTCATACGACCCCCGCGCAATCCCCAGCGCCTCCATCGTATCGGCCGCCATCATGCACACTTCGGCATCGGCGGCAGGCGAGGCGCTGCCCACCGTATCCGCATCAAACTGCATGAACTGCCTGAACCGCCCCGGCCCCGGCTTTTCGTTGCGGAACACCCAGCCCTGACGATAGCTGCGAAACGGCGTGGGCAGCTTTTGATTATTTTCGGCCACATAGCGCGCCAGTGGAGCCGTCAGATCATAGCGCAGTGAAAGCCACTGCTCGTCTTCATCCTGGAATGAAAACACGCCCGCGTTGGGCCTGTCCTGATCCGGCAGAAACTTGCCCAGCGCATCGGTATATTCAATGAAGGGCTGTTCTACGGGCTCAAAGCCATAGGATTCATAAACCCGCTGGATGGTGGCCAGCATGGCACGCGTGCCGCGAATTTCATCAGCGTCAATATCACGGAAGCCCTTGGCCACACGGGCCTTGGGCTTGAAGGCTTTGGGTTTATCGCTCATAGGATGGCCTTGTAGTTGAGGGCGCTGCGGGGGGCAATAACCCAAAAACTCCACATTTTTACAATCGTCATCCCCGCGAAGGCGGGGATCCAGCTTAAATTCACGTACTTCAAACCAAGTCAAAGCTGGGCCCCGGCCTTCGCCGGGGTGACGGAGTTTGAGGTGTGTGCCTTGGGAAGATGTATTAACCTCGATCCCGCTTAACCACCTGCCGCTGCACGCCCAACCCCTCAATGGAAATCACCATCTTGTCGCCCGGCTGCAGATATTGCGGCGGCTTCATGCCCATGCCCACGCCCGGCGGCGTGCCCGTGGTGATAATGTCGCCCGGCAGCAGCGTGAAAAACTGGCTGAGATAAGCCACAAGAAACTGCACGCCATAAACCATGGTTTTGGTGTTGCCATCCTGCACGCGCTTGCCATTCAGCTCCAGCCACAGATGCAGGTTCTGCGGATCTTTCACCTCATCCTTGGTAACGAGATAAGGCCCGATGGGGCCGAAAGTGTCATAGCATTTGCCCTTGGTCCACTGGCCGGAACGCTCAATTTGGAATTCGCGTTCCGAAAGATCATTCACCACGCAATAGCCCGCCACATGCTTCATGGCGTCAGCTTCCTTAATGTTCTTGGCCTTGCGCCCAATGATCACGCCAAGTTCAACTTCCCAGTCGCTCTTCTGCGACTTGGGCGGAATGGTCACCGTGTCATTCGGCCCCGAAAGGCAGCTCACATGTTTGGTGAAAACTACGGGCTCTGGCGGAACCTTGAGGCCGCTCTCCGCGGCATGGTCGGCATAGTTGAGGCCAATGGCCACAAATTTCTGCGGATTGGCCACACAGGCGCCTATGCGCGGTTTGCCGGGAACCAACGGCAGCTTGTCCACATTCACTTTCTTGAGCTTTGCGAGACCAGCAGGTGAAATCGCCTCGCCATCAATGTCCTTGATCACCCTGGCCAGCGAACGGATCTTGCCATCCTTGTCCAGAATGCCCGGCTTTTCCTTGCCCTTGGGGCCATAACGCAGAAGTTTCATTTGTTGTCCTCTTTCCAAAAAACCTTTCCCCTCTCCCCTTGCGGGAGAGGGTGCCCGACAGGGCGGGTGAGGGGTCGCTCAGCATTCAGCTTTCAGGTTCGGAGCAACCCCTCATCCGGCGCATTCGCGCCACCTTCTCCCGCAAGGGGAGAAGGATGATGCTCATTTCCCTTTGCGCAACAAATTATGGCGCCCGATGCCCGCAATGCTGCGCTCACCACAAAGGCCCATCGTCGTTGAAAGCTCGGACTGGATGATTTCCAGCGCGCGTGTCACACCCTGTTCGCCACCCGCACCCAACCCATAGATATAAGCCCGGCCAATCATCGTGCCTTTGGCACCCATGGCCAGAGCCTTCATCACATCCATGCCGGTGCGGATGCCGCTGTCGAGCCACACTTCGGTTTTCTTGCCCACGGCGTCAACCACCGGGCCCAGCATATCGATGGTGGGCGAGCAGCCATCCAGTTGCCGCCCGCCATGGTTGGAAACCACGATTGCGTCCGCGCCCTTCTTGGCGGCAATCTTGGCATCTTCCACATCATTGATGCCTTTGAGGATCAGCTTGCCGCCCCATTGCTTGCGAATGAAGTCAACCGAGCTCCAATCCAGCGACGGGTCAAACTGCCGGTGCGTCCAATTGGCCAGATCCGCCATGTTTTCCACATCCTTGGCATGGCCATGGATATTGCCGAACACGCGGTTTTTCGTGCGCGCCATGCCAAGTGCCCAGCGCGGCTTGGTGGCAATGTTGAGGAGGTTCATCAGCGTGGGCTTGGGTGGTGTTGAAAGCCCGTTCTTCACATCCTTGTGGCGCTGGGCCAGCACCTGCAAATCCAGCGTGAGCACCAGTGCCGAACACTTGATGGCCTTGGCCCGCTCCACCAACTTGGCGGTGAATTCACGCTCACGCATCACATAAAGCTGAAACCAGAATGGCTTTTCCACATGCGCGGCCACTTCTTCCATGGAACATACGCTCATGGTGGAAAGCGTATAGGGCACGCCGAATTTCTGTGCCGCGCGGCAGGCATGGATTTCGCCGTCAGCATGGTTCATGCCAGCAGAGCCCACCGGCGCCAAGGCCACGGGCATGGAAACCTTTTCGCCAATCATCGTACTTTCGGTGGAGCGGTTGTCGATATTCACCGCCACGCGCTGGCGCAGATAGTGCTTCTTGAACGCCTCAGTGTTCTCTACAAATGTGCCCGTCGTGTAAGACCCGGTTTCGCAATAGTCATAAAACATTTTTGGCACGCGCTTTTTGTAAATGGCGCGCAGGTCATCAATGGCGGGGGCTTGGGATGGTTTTATCATACATGTGCAATAGCGCGGGAATAAGTGCATTTCAATGCGTTGCTAGCCGAACGGCTTAGAACTTCCCGATCAAATTCAGGAACACGCCATGATTGTCGTGGTTGATATGCGAAATGTCATCGCTGAAATCGCCGAAATTATAGCCCAGGCCGATTTTGAAATTATCGCTCAACTCGCGGTAGATCGCCGCCACAAAGCCATAGTCGGTTGTGCCCGTGGTGGGTGACCACAGCGCCCGGCCCTCGGCCATCGCATCCCACTCTTTCACCACGTGATAATCCAACCGGACAATTCCAAGATGGGCTTGGCTTTCCGTCCAGTCGGCACCCAGCGTGCGGTCCCTGATTTCGCCGATGCGGAAGGCATATTTGCCACCAATCGAGAACTTCTCATTCAGCGCATAGGTCGCATCGGCAGAGAAGATATGGGAAATCTGGGCGGGCGATGAAGTGGTGCCATCCACTGTCACCTGGCCAGCACCGGGGTTGTCATAGAGATATTGGTATTTCACCAGCGCGTTCAGCCTGTCGCTGGTTTCCGGGCGGTAGGCAGCGCCAACCACGCCGCTGATATAGGTGCTGTCCTTGGTGTCATCGCTGGCGCTGGACAGCACCACATCTAGATTAGCCAAGGCACGCCAATCCTTCGACATCTTGGCCCCCACGCCAAGCTGGAACAGGTAAGACATGATCTCGGACGAGCCATCATCCGACATATCCCAGCGCACTTCGCCCTTGGCCTTGCCATCCAGCCCGCCCTTGTCGTGATAGATCGCCGAAAGTGAGGCGGCATCACGGTAGATATTGGGGTTCTTCAAGCCGGTGGAAGTGTTGATGGTGTTGTCCATCACCCGGCCCGCTTCAAGCGCACCATCAATCTTCCAATTGGGCGTTGGCGTATATTCAATGCCATAGGTGTCGGTGAGCGTGCGGCGCTCGCCGAAGAAGTCGAAATTGTTTTCATTATACATTGACCATTGGTCATTGAACTTGTGCCTGGCACCAAGCACGACATTGCCAAGGTCTGATCCGTTCAGCAGATAAGGTGTTGAGGGCGAGGAGGAGCGGAAGGCATCGCGGCGATAGCCGATGTTATAACGGTCATCGGCCGTGGGCGCATATTCAAGCCCGGCCTTGCCATCAATGCCGACCGTGCCTTCGGAAATCTCGCCATAGGCGGTCAGGCGGTCGCTCAGTTTGGCCCGTGCGCCAACGCCGGCCCTGTCATCGCGGGACATGGTGCCGCTTTGCGCAAAGGTTCCCTGGCCAAACACATAGGCCTCGTGATCGACATCCCAATGATAGGTAAGCTGCAGGCCAGCCACGCCGCGCGCGCCATTTTCAGTGGTGGAAACAGATGTGCCCGACTGCTCGGCATATTTGGCGTAAGGTTCCACATCCACACGCTGCGAAACCGGAACCACAATCCGCCCCTCGCCTGCGCGCGTCAGGCTCTGGCCGAAAGCATTGTTCTCGCTATAAGTTCCCTTGGCCTTCACACCTTCGGCCACTTTGGCCTCGGCATTCACGCCCCATTTCACGGTTTCAACGCTGGCCTGGGTTTCAGGTGAAGAGAAGCCCGGATCATAATGTTCAAACTGGCCATCCACATGGCCCTGAACCTTGCCCTTGGTCACTTCATCCAGCGATGCTGCACCCGCCACGCGCCAGCC
>JAYTIG010000250.1:0-4932 GCA_043731995.1 Hyphomicrobiales bacterium | reverse complement strand
GAGGATGTGGTTGATGGTGTCACCGTCAATGAAGCAACCGACGAAGCCACCGGCATCACCAACCGTGTGATCATTGACTGGCGCACCAATCAACGTGGAACGGGCCTCAAGCCCGCCATTGTGATCAAGGATGAAAAAGGCGAAGTGAAGAAGCTGCCACGCGGTGGTGAAGCACGTTACCTCTTGTCGGTTGATGCCATTCTGTCCGTGGAACCAGGCGCCAAAGTGGGTGCTGGCGATGTTCTCGCCCGCAACCCGTTGGAAAGCGCCAAGACGCGTGACATCACCGGCGGCTTGCCGCGTGTGGCCGAATTGTTCGAAGCGCGCCGTCCGAAGGACGCTGCCATTATTGCCGAGATCTCCGGCAAGATTGAATTCGGCCGCGACTACAAGAACAAGCGCCGCATCAAGATCGTGCCCCAAGAAGAGGGAGCAGAAGCCGTTGAATATCTGATCCCCAAGGGCAAGCATTTGCCGGTGCAAGAAGGTGACTTCATCGAAAAGGGCGAATACCTCATGGATGGCAACCCGGCCCCCCATGACATTCTCGCCATCAAGGGCGTGGAAGAACTGGCAGCGTTCCTCGTGAACGAAATCCAGGAAGTCTACCGCTTGCAGGGTGTGGGCATCAACGACAAGCACATTGAAGTGATTGTCCGCCAGATGTTGCAGAAGGTCGAAATCATCGATCAAGGTGAAAGCACCCTGTTGCCCGGCGAGCAGTTGGACCGCGAAGAGTTTGACCGGGAAAACGTCAAGCTCATCGCTGAAGGCCTCAAGCCTGCAACGGCGCAGCCCGTGCTGCTTGGCATCACCAAGGCCAGCTTGCAGACCCGCAGCTTCATCTCGGCGGCGTCCTTCCAGGAAACCACCCGTGTGCTCACCGATGCTGCCGTTCAAGGCAAGATCGACACACTGGATGGCCTCAAGGAAAACGTCATCGTGGGCCGCCTCATCCCGGCCGGCACGGGCGGCATGTTGGCCAGGTTCCGTGCCATCGCCGACAAGCGCGACAAGCTGATCATCGAAGAGCAGCAAAAGAGCCAGCTTCCGGCAGCGGAATAAGCGAAGCGAAATCTAGAGGCCCGGAGCGATCCGGGCCTTTTTTAGTTTGGCTGAAGGAGACCCGCGGCCGCCTTCACGCCGATGATCACTGCCATCACCGCGAGCAAGATCATCACTGCCTTACGGAACTTAGTTTCATCTACGCCCTTGAAGGCGTGATGGCCGATCCAGATGCCACCGAGCAAGAATGGTAAGTAGACGGCCGCGCGCATGGCCGAATTCACCGTCACGAGGCTGGTGATAGCCGTGGGATTTGTTAGCCAAATGATGTCGAGGGCCAAAAAGAAGGCCGTGAGCGAGGCTCGGCCTGCCGCTGCACCCGCAGGCGAGGCGAAATAGAACAGAATGACCGGCGGACCGCCGATCCCAAAGGCGCCATTGGCCAAGCCGGATGCCGCACCAGCCGCAACGGTTGCTGCAAGATTTGGCATGGATTTGAGGCCATAGCCAACCCACATCAAAAACACCGAGACAAGCACGAAAGCGGACAATGCCAATTGCATGGGTGCGGGCGAAAAATTGCTGAGTGCATAAATGCCAACGGGGGTTCCAACCAAAGCCCCTGCGAGCAATGGAAACAGGGACCGCCAATGGACGTCTTTCCAGATTGTTGGTAACAAGTTGATACTCGCGGCCAATTCCATCATCAGTATTGGCGGCAACACTTCTTTTGGGGGGTAGAGGAGTGTCAATCCCGATATGGCCAGCAGTGAGAAACCAAAGCCTGAAAAGCCACGCACGATTGCCGCGCTAAACACAATGGCGCAAGCGACGACGAGATAGATATCAATAGCCGGCAAAGCTGCGCTCCAAGGCATCTTCGACCAAATCTACATCGGTTTCGTTGATGCACATGGGCGGAACCATGCGCAAAATATTGCGGTTTGCTCCAGACTTGCTCATCACTAGGCCGTTGTCACGCGTCCTCTCAAAAATCTCAGCAGTGATTTCAGGGGCAGGCTCTTTGCTTTTTCGGTCTTTAACAAGTTCGATCGCCAGCATCAGGCCGTGGCTGCGAACATCGCCGACAATTTCATGCTTTTGGTGAAGTCGGTCAAACAACTTGCGAAGTCTGGCACCCACTTTTGCGGAATTAGCCTGAAGTTTTTCTTCTTGGATGACGTCCAGCACGGCGCGACCAGCCGCACAGGCCATGGGGCTGGCGCCATAGGTGTGAAAAGAGAACTTGCCAGCCATTTTTTCGGCAACGTGACGCTGCGCCACAACAGCACCAAGCGGGAACCCATTGCCGATCCCCTTCGCCATGACTACAATTTCCGGCACTATGTCATGCGCCTCGAAAGCCCAGAAATTGTCACCGGTGCGGCCGAATCCGGACTGCACCTCGTCGACGATCACAATTCCGCCCTTGGCGCGTGTGATTTCCGCCACGCGCTTCAAATAGCCGGGCAAGACTTCGACAATGCCCCCATAGCCCTGAATGGGTTCCGCTATGAAACCCGCCAGCTTTCCGGAAGTGGAGTATTTGACGGTGGCTTCCACCTCCGCAACATAGGCCTCCATGTCATCGCCAAACACGCCGCGGTAGGGATCGGGATTGACTACGTGGTGGATCCCGCCGAGCAAGGGCATGTTGTGGCGGAAGCCTGCGATGCCGGTCAGCGATTGCGCACCAATGGTCGCGCCATGATAGGCATTGCGCAGCGCAATCATGTCGATGTTGCCCGTGGCGTGTTGAGCCATGACCAGCGCCAGATCGATGGCCTCGGTGCCAGAGTTGGTGAAATGCACAACCCAATCATGGCCCGCGGGCATCTTTGCCACAAGCTCCTCAGCAAAATGCGCAGGAACCGGGTGGTAGAACATGGTAGTGACGTGCTGCAGTTCCCTGATTTGAGATTCCACTGCTGCCGTGACCTTGGGATGCGCATGGCCCACAGAAATGCAAACGTTCATGCCCAACAGGTCAAGATACTTCTTGCCCGTTTCATCCCAGAGGTATTGCATCGACCCGCGCTTGAATATGATGGGGGTCTTGTAGGGCACAAAGGCACGCTGTGAAGCAGCGAAATATTTGTCGCGCCGCGCGACAATGCCTTCCTTCGACCAGTCAGTGCTACTCATCTCGAACCTCCAACAGATCGGCTAAGGATAGGCACCTGTGAGCCTCTGTATAGCGCCAATCTGGCCCAGCACTGGCAGCCAGACCCTGCAAACTGCCGTCGCATGGCCAGATGCTATCCTACATGTTCAGGCATTCAAACAGCGCCACAGCCGGAGATTTCACCGTCCATCCCATGACACAGCCCTCCATTGCCGATTTGTGACTGGTCACGCCAGCGCCAAGGTGGCTATACCGCGCAATCTCCTCGACCCCCCAGGAACGGCGGATATGTTTCGCTTCTTCGAAAATTTCATTTTGCCAACCGCCCGCGACACCCCCGGCAATCCGCCTGAGGGCTTGTTGCGCTTCTATTGGTTCTTTGTCCGGCAGGCCAAGGGGCTCTTTCTGGCCCTGTTCTTGGCCAGCATTCTGGTGGCCATTGTCGATGCTGCAATTCCCGTCTTCATGGGCCGCCTTGTAAAGCTGGTTACCACCAGCAAGTCAGAAACGCTGTTTGCCAATGGACGTTTTCTGATTTTCGGATTGATCGGGCTAGTTCTGGTGGTGAAGCCGATCGTGATGACAATCCAAAGCCTGATCCTCAATCAGGCGATTGCCCCTGGCATGACCAATATGGTGCGCTGGCAAAGCCACTGGCACGTAGTGCGCCAGACGCTCTCCTTCTTCCAAAATGACTTTGCCGGACGCATTGGCTCTCGCGTTTTGGAAATTGGCCATACGCTGCGGGGCTCCGTCGTGTCACTGATCTCAGTCGTCTGGTATTTGGCGGCACTGGGAATAACGACTTCCTTTTTCCTCGCGGCAGCCAATGGCGCGCTGGTCATTCCAGTGGCGGTATGGACAGCAGCTTATATTGGCTTTCTGGCCTTCACCGTGCCCAGGATTGCCCATGGCTCGCGCCGCATTGCCTATGCCCGCTCTGACATGGTGGGCCGCATTGTTGACAGTTACACCAATATCCTGACGGTCAAGCTTTTTGCGCGGCCTGAAGAGGAAGATGATTTCGTTCGCGAGTCGGTTGATATTCACACTGGCCGGATGATCTTGCATCACCGGTGGCTGTCGATATTTTCAATTGGCCTGGCTGTTCTTTCAGGCGCGCTGATTGCGGGTTCAACATTGATGGCGCTGAGGCTCTGGCAAGCCGGCACCATCGGCATCGATGTTGTGGCCATGGTCTTGCCGATGACGTTGCAGATCTCCGCGACTTCGTCCCGCGTCGCCCAAGAGGTAACGCAGATCTTTGAACAAGTTGGCACGGTGCATGAGAGTATGGAAACGATTGCCAAGCCAATTGGACTAATTGACAAGCCGGGCGCGCGGCAATTGAAGGTGTCCAAAGGCGACATCAATTTTGACCATATTTCGTTTCACTATGGACGCAAAGATGGCATCATCGAAAACCTGTCGCTGCACATCCGTCCAGGCGAGCGCATCGGCCTGGTTGGGCGTTCAGGTGCGGGCAAATCGACACTGGTGAGCTTGTTGCTGCGGTTCTACGAGTTGGAGAGCGGGCGGATCACCATCGATGGGCAGGATATTGCCGAGCTGACTCAAGACAGTCTTCGCCATTATGTCTCTGTCGTTACTCAAGACACATCTTTGCTTCATCGCTCGCTGCATGACAATATCGCCTATGGGCGCCGTTCGGCGACGCGCGAAGAAGTTTTTGCTGCGGCGCGCCAGGCCCATGCCGTGGAATTCATCGAACAGCTGACCGACTGGAAGGGCCGCGTCGGTTTCGATGCGCATGTCGGCGAGCGCGGCGTCAAACTGTCGGG
>JAYTIG010000249.1:0-4935 GCA_043731995.1 Hyphomicrobiales bacterium | reverse complement strand
GACGTTCAACAGCCAATTTATTCAGTCCCTTGCAACAGGTGGGAACACGTACCAGTCCTTGAAAAGCGCTGCAAGCAAAGTCATAGAGGGGCCATGAGCGAAGCTGTTAAGCACTGGCAAGAGATCACGGCACGCATTGGCGGGCGGGCGCGGCTGGTGGTCGTGTCCAAGACATTTGCCGCTACCGAGATTGAGCCAGTGATCCTTGCTGGCCAGCGGGTGTTCGGTGAAAACCGTGTCCAGGAAGCGCAAGACAAATGGCCGGGGCTCAGGGCCAAATATCCTGATATGGAACTGCATCTCATCGGCCCCTTGCAAAGCAACAAGGCGGCTGAAGCGGTGGCTTTGTTTGACTTGATCCAAACCATTGACCGGCCCAAGATTGCCGAGGCCATTGCCAAGGCATGCATCAAGCAAAGCCGGGTGCTGCGATGCTTTGTTCAGGTGAATACAGGCCGCGAGCCACAAAAGGCCGGCGTGCTGCCGGAGGCTTTGGATGACTTCCTGCACCTGTGCCGACAGGCCTACCGCCTGAATGTGGTTGGGCTTATGTGCATTCCACCCGAGGAAGACAACCCGCGACCCCATTTCAAGGCATTGGCACAAATGGCCGCCCGGAATGGGCTCAAAGAACTCTCAATGGGCATGAGCGGGGACTTTGAGACGGCCATCGCTGAAGGGGCCAGCTATGTGCGCGTTGGCTCGGCGATTTTTGGAACGCGCCCGAAACCCTAAATCTCCAGGTAGACCTTGCCAAGAAGGTGCGCCAGGAGTTTACGGAGATCACTTCGTCTCAGTGCCACGCAACCTTCTGTTCCCGTTGCTCCAGCGCGCCAGACATGCAGAAAAATGGCACTCCCGAACCCCTGCACGCGCGGGCGCTGGTTGTGGCTGGTGAGACAGACGAGATCATAGGCTTCGTCCTTGCGCCACATTTCCTCATGGCTGGCATCAAAAGGCAGAGTGACAGGGCGGTTATAAAGCCTGTGGCCCGTGGCATCGCACCAGCCGTCTGTGATTTTGAACCGTTTTCCGCCACACACATGCAACAACTTGTCGGGCCGATAAAAGAGTTGGCCCAGTTTCCAGCGCCCCACCGGGCTTTTTCCATCGCCCTCGCGCTTGAAATGGGTGCGGCCGTTTTTGCCCAGCAGGCAGGGAAAGCGCAAGCCGCCGACTTCCAACATCCCACGAGGTGATGACGAATTGATCGCGCGAATGTGAAGATATGTTATGCTTTTGCTCACGGCGAGTTGTGTTGCCCGATTTGGGGCACCACATCATTATAAGGCCGAAACAAAGTGAATGAACATGTCCAACACAAAAAAACTGCTGATTGTTGATGATGACGATATGTTGCGTGAAACACTAAAAGAACAGTTTTCGCTTCATGATGAGTTTGCAGTCAGTGATGCGGCCACCGCAACGGCCGGCGTCAAAGCCCTCAAGGGCGATCACTACGATCTGGTAATTCTTGATGTGAACCTGCCGGACATGGATGGCCGCGAGGCCTGCAAAATCATGCGGCGCAACGGCTATAAGGGTCCCGTTGTGATGCTTACAGCACAGGGTTCCGACTCTGACACAATCCTGGGCCTTGATTCCGGTGCCAATGACTATGTGGTGAAGCCTTTCCGCTTTGCCGTTTTGCTGGCACGCATCCGTTCGCATCTGCGGCAGCATGAACAAAGCGAAGACGCGGTGTTTCAGGTTGGACCTTACCAATTCAAGCCGGCTTCCAAGGTTCTCATCCGGGATGACAACAAGAAGATCCGGCTGACGGAAAAAGAAACGTCGATCATCAAGTTCCTATACCGCGCTGGCGAGCAGCCCATTGGCCGCGAGACACTTTTGCAAGATGTGTGGGGCTATAATGCGGGTGTTTCCACCCATACGCTGGAAACGCACATCTACCGCCTGCGGCAGAAGATCGAGCGCGACCCGGCCCATGCCGAAATCCTAGTGACCGAGGGCGGGGGCTATAAATTGATTCCTTGATCTTCGCCCGCCTTCACAGGCAAAAGAGGGCATGGGACGATTTGGGGCACTTCCGGGGCTGGGCTTGGCATGAGCGTTCGTGCCGATTCACAAACTTTGCAGCAAATTCCGATATTCCGGGATTGCGATGTGGTGCCTTTGCAAATCATTGCCTTTGCCGCCGAAAAGCAGGAATTTTCTTCAGGTGATGAAATCGTCACCCAGGGCAAGAAGGCGCGGGCGGCTTTTGTGATTCTCAGCGGTCAGGCCAAGATCAAGAATGAGGGCCAGGAAGTAGCTGTGGCGGAACCCGGCACTTTTCTGGGCGAGGTGGCGATGCTGGGAAGCGGCAATTATACCATCACTGCCACGGCCTCAGGCCCGGTTGAAACGGCGCGAATCACGCATGAACTCTTCTTGCGGGTGGTGAAGGAATATCCCGAATTTGGCCGTCAGGTGTTGCAGAACCTGGGTGACAGGCTCGGGACCCATTTGCTTGAGCTTGAAGGCATTCGCGCCATGTTGAACAAGTCGCGCAGTTTTACTGATTTGCGCTGAACCACCCTAATTCGCTGCTTGATTGCGGCGGTACCATTCAATGGTTTGCGCGAGACCTTCTTCAAAATTCATCCGTGGCCTCCAACCCAGCTCGCGGCTGATGCGACTGCAATCAATGGCATAGCGCCTGTCATGGCCCAGCCTGTCTGTGACATGGACAATCTGCTGCTGGTAGCTTTTGCCATCATTGCGCGGAATTGTGGCATCTAGAATCCTGCAAATCACTTTCACAACTTCAATATTAGAAAACTCGGCCTCGCCACCGATGTTGTAGCTGCGGCCATTTTCGCCCTTTAGGAAAACCTGCGCCAAGGCCCGGGCGTGATCCTCCACATGCAGCCAATCCCGCACATTTTCGCCGTCTCCATAGACAGGCAATCTCTTGCCTGACAAAGCGTTGAGAATCACCAGCGGGATAAGTTTTTCGGGGAATTGCCGCGGGCCGTAATTGTTGCTGCAGTTGGAAAGCACAATGGGAAGGCCATAAGTGTGATTCCAGGCCCGCACCAGATGATCGGATGAAGCCTTGCTGGCGGAGTAGGGCGAGGACGGATCGTATGGCGTTTCCTCAGTGAATTTGCTGTCATCAAACGGCAAATCGCCGAACACTTCGTCCGTTGACACGTGATGAAAGCGGAAGGCCTCCTTCTTCGCACCGTTCAATGTGATGTGATAGGAGCGTCCCGCCTCAAGCAGAGAAAACGTACCGATGATATTGGTTTGAATGAAATTGGCTGGGCCTTCGATGGAACGATCGACATGGCTCTCCGCTGCAAGATGGATGATGCCATCGGCATTTTCCGCGAAAAGCAATTCCTGAATTTTGGCGCGGTCACATATGTCCAACTTGTGGAATGAATAGTTGGTGTGACCCTCGATCTCGGCGAGATTTTTCAGATTTCCCGCGTAAGTGAGCTTGTCCACATTGATGACGCGGTGGCCAAGATCACGAACCAGATGAATGCACAAGGCCGAGCCAATGAATCCTGCGCCGCCGGTGACAATAATATTCTTCAAGCGAATTCCTTCAATTCGACAGCGAGGCTTCTGAGCATGGGCGCATCGCGGTCTTTGTCCGAAAGTGCTGGCGTTGCGTGCTTTGGCAAAGGCCAATCAATGGCCACATCAGTGTCGGCCCAATTCAAACTGCGATCATGCGTTTTGGAATAGATATTTGAAACCTTGTAGGCGACCGTGGTGTCGGGCTCCAGTGTGAGGAAGCCGTGGGCGAAGCCCGTTGGAATATAGAGTTGATTGCCCGCGTCGGACGAGAGTTCAACGGCAATCCATTTGCGATAAGTGGGTGATTGCGGGCGCAAATCAACAGCAACGTCAGAGATGCGCCCCGCGACAACGCGCACGATCTTGGCTTGCGCAAAGGGTGGAAGTTGAAAATGCATGCCGCGCAACGTGTAAATTATAGCCGACAGGGACTGATTGTCCTGAACCCAATTATCTTCAACGAGACCATGTTGCCGGAGTTGAGCCAGATTAAATGTTTCGGTGAAATAGCCGCGCGCATCACCATGACGCGGCGCAGTGAAGGCAAAGGGTCCGGCGATTTCAAAATGTTCAACGCGCATTCTTCACTTCTCTGGCGCATTTCAGCACATAATCTGCATATTCATTATTGCCCATGGCAGTGGCAGTGGCCTCAGCCTGTTCGGGGGTGATGAGCTTTCGCCTCAAGGCAATTTCCTCAAGACAACCAATTTTGGTGCCTTGGCGCAGCTCGATTGTGCGCACAAAAGATGAGGCGTCATGCAGGCTATCAAAGGTGCCAGTGTCGAGCCAAGCAAAACCGCGTCCCAGCTTTTCAACATGCAGATTGCCTTGCTCAAGATAAAGGCGGTTCAAATCAGTGATTTCAAGCTCGCCGCGTTTTGAAGGCTTCAAAGTCCTGGCCAGCGCACACACGTGCCTGTCATAAAAATAAAGCCCGGTGACAGCCCAGTTGGATTTTGGCTCCAAAGGCTTTTCTTCAATGGTGAGCGCTTTCATGGCCGTATCGAAGCTGACCACGCCATAGCGCTGCGGATCACGCACCTCATAAGCGAAGACCGTGGCACCTGCTCCGGCCTTGGTGCGGGCCATGGCGCTGGCGCAGAGTTCGGCAATGCCCTCACCATAAAAGATATTGTCGCCGAGAATGAGCGCGGAGGGTTGATCGCCGATAAACCTTTCGCCAATCAAAAAGGCCTCAGCCAATCCATTGGGTTGAGGTTGCGCGCCATATTGGATCTTGGCGCCAAAGCCTTCACCATGACCCAAGACGCGCTTGAAGAGTTCCATCTCGTCCGGTTTGGTGATGATCAGAATGTCAGTGATGCCGGCAGACAGAAACACACTCACCGGATAGTAGATCATCGGTTTGTCATAGATGGGTAAGAGTTGCTTGGA
>JAYTIG010000248.1:0-1808 GCA_043731995.1 Hyphomicrobiales bacterium | reverse complement strand
CTTCAACTTGTTGGCACCCAGCTTGTCGATTTCATCGGCCGGAATAGTGAGGCGGATGGCATAGAAGGGCTGTGCCGGCTGGTCAGAGCGCGTGGTTTCCGCGCGTGAAACGTCGGCTGCCACTTGTGTTACTTGCGCGTTGATCTTTGGTGTCACACGCATGTCAAAACCATTGAACACCACTTCAGCAGCTTGGCCCACATGAATATGAGAAATGTCATTGGGGCTCACTTGGGCTTGCAACACCAGATCATCATGTTCCGGCAGAATCATCATCAGCGGTTCATTGGCGGCGATGACACCACCTTCAGTGTGAACCGACATTTGATAGACCGTGCCGGTGATCGGTGCCTTGATGGTGAGATGGGCAAGGCGCGACTGGGCCGCAACCTGGCGTCCTTGCAATTCGGCGATCTTGCTTTCGGCGTCGCGCAAATCAGTCAGCGCCTGGTTGCGCAACTCTTCCTGCACCTGCAACATTTGCAGCTTGATCTCGCTGATCTTGGATAATGCGGATGCCTTGCTGGCCTGGAGTTGGCCCTGATCCCCGCTGATGCGGGCAGACTCGCGGTCCATCTGCATCACGCGGCTGGCTGGCACCAGGCCCTGCGCCTGCAACTTGCGCAGGCTGTCGGTTTCTTCCGCCAAGAGGCCAAGCTGTTTCTTGTCACCCAACAATTGCGCTTCGATGCCCTTGATCTGATCGTTCAACTGGCCGATCTGCACCTGATATTGCTCACGCTTGCCATTGGCCGTTTCCAGCGTGGAAAGCAGAAGCTTCTGCTGGCCCGCGATGATGGCCGCCATATCGGCATCTTCGGCCCGCGCAGCAATGTCAGCCGGCAAGCTCAAACCATCCAGACCATCGCGCTGGGCATTCAGCCTGGCGCGTTTGACGCCAAGCTCATCCATTTGCCCTTGGATAATGTGCAGTTCGGCTTGAATTTCAGTCGGGTCAAGAATGATCATTTCCTGCCCCTCCTTCACCACATCGCCATCCTTCACCATGATCTTCAGCACATTGCCGCCTTCGCGGTGTTGCACTTTCTTGGAATAGCTTTCAGCCACAATGGTGGCCTGGGCGATTACCGCGCCATTGATGTCGGCAAGCCAGCTCCATGCCGCAAAGATGGCAAGCAGCGAGACTACGCTGGCAAAGCCAAATATTTTGAGCCGCCGCAAAGAGGCTTCGGTATTCAGGCCTGACTTCGGGTTCATTGCGGATTGCAAGGTCATGTCACTCATCGGTCAATTCCGTGTGGTGGAGCCGGGGCCCAGGATTGTGCCACTCATTTGCAGTGTCGATGGCTTGGGTTGTGGTTGCGGCTGGGCTGGGACCTGTGGCCGCACGCCGACCTTTTGCAAAACATCGTTGCGCCGACCATAGGCCGCAACCTGGCCATTGGCGAGCACCAGCAAGTCATCCACCGCATGCAGCGCACTTGGCCTGTGGGCCACAACAACCACCGATGCCTTGCGCGCGAGCGCGGCGCGGATCGCCTTGTCGAGCGCCGCTTCACCTTCCGCATCAAGGTTGGAATTGGGTTCATCCATCACCAGCAACACCGGATCACCAAATAATGCCCGCGCCAAAGCCACGCGTTGGCGTTGACCTGCGGAAAGGCGCGAGCCCCCTTCATTCAGTGGCGTGTCATAGCCCTGCGGCAGGCGCATGATGAAATCATGGATATTGGCCATTTGTGCCGCCTCCACAATTTTCGCGGGGTCTGGGTTTGGCAGAAAGCGTGAAATGTTCTGCGCCACGGTGCCATCAAAAATCTGCACATCCTGCGGCAGATAGCCAATCA
>JAYTIG010000247.1:0-1809 GCA_043731995.1 Hyphomicrobiales bacterium | reverse complement strand
CTGGCACGCGGCTGGCGGCTTTCACACGCTGAATGGCGACCCGAATGTGGCCAAGCTGCAGGGCTATACGATCAAGCTTTATGACGAGTTGGAGAAGATTTCCGGCCAAGCCTGCGGGCTTCACCGCTCTGGTGGCTTGTTTCTTGCCGACACCAAGGAGCGCATGGAATGGCTGAAAATGGCCCATGCGCGCTCTCGCTATCTGGGCCTCGAAACAGAGTTGCTTTCGCTCTCTGATGCCAAAAAGCTCAATCCACTGTTTGAAGAAAAATACTTTTATGGCGCCATGCTGGATGCTGCTGATGGCAATCTCGATCCCGAAGGCACCACCCACGCCTATGCCAAATCAGCGCGCATTGGCGGGGCTGAAATCTATCAGGGCACACGCGTGCAAGAACTCCAGCATCACATGGATGGCTCTTGGGATGTGATCACTGACAAAGGCAACATTCACGCAGAGCATGTGGTGAATTGCGGTGGGCTTTGGGCGCGCGAAGTGGGGCGCATGGCGGGCATTGAACTACCTGTTCTGGCCATGGAACACATGTATCTGGTGACTGACGAAGTGCCGGAAGTGCTGGCCTATAACAAGGAGCACGGCAAGGAAGTTTCCCATATCATCGATTTCAAATCTGAAATCTATATGCGCCAGGAACGCGGTGGGCTTGTGCTCGGCACTTATGAGCAGGATTGCCGCCCTTGGCAGCCCAAGCAAACGCCGTGGGAATTTGGCCGCGAATTGTTGCAGCCGGATTTGGACCGGATCGCACCGAATTTGGAATTGGGCTACCAACATTTCCCGGCCATGGGGCGCGTCGGCATCAAGCGGGTCATCAATGGGCCGTTCACCTTCACGCCAGATGGCAACCCGCTGGTGGGGCCAGTACAAGGCATCAAGAATTTCTGGTGTGCTTGCGGCGTGATGGCAGGCTTCAGCCAAGGCGGCGGCGTGGGTCTCGCACTTTCGCAGTGGATGGTGAATGGCGATCCGGGCTTTGATGTGTGGGCCATGGATGTGGCGCGCTTTGGGGAATGGGCCACGCGTGCCTATACCAATGAAAAAGTGCGCGAGAATTATTCCAAGCGCTTCTCCATCCGCTTCCCCAATGAAGAATTGCCGGCAGCGCGGCCGCAACAGACCACACCGCTTTATGATGTGCTGCTTTCGCAAGGTGCGGTGATGGGCGACAGCTGGGCGATGGAAACGCCGCTGTGGTATGCGCCCAAGGGCGTTGAACCCAAGGACATTGTGTCTTGGCACCGCTCAAATGATTTCGCGCATGTAAAGGCCGAAGTGTTGGGCACGCGCAACGGAGTTGGCGTCACCGAGATTGCCAACTTTGCGAAATACCACTTCTCTGGCTCTGGCGCCGAGGCCTTCCTCTCGCGCATGATGACCAACAAAATGCCCAAGACGGGCCGCATTATTTTGACGCCGATGTTGAACCACAACGGCAAGCTGATCGGCGATTTCACCATTGCAAAAGCGGCTGACGAGAGTTTCTACATGTGGGGCTCATCACAGGCGCAGAAATATCACATGCGCTGGTTTGAACAGCACCAGCCAAGTGATGGCACAGTTGCTATTGAACGTTTGGATATGGGTTTAATTGGCCTTTCCATCGCGGGGCCCAAATCGCGCGCCGTGTTGCAGGCCATTACCGATACCGACGTTTCCAACGCCGGGTTCAAATTCATGGATCACCGTGCTTTTGACGTGGGCAATGTGCCAGCCATCGTGAACCGCGTCACATACACAGGTGATCTTGGTTATGAAATCTGGGTGAAGCCGGAATTTCAGCGCAGGCT
>JAYTIG010000246.1:0-1811 GCA_043731995.1 Hyphomicrobiales bacterium | reverse complement strand
TGGCTGGGTGAGCAGATCACTGCACGCGGCATTGGCAATGGCACGTCGCTGATCATTTTCTCCGGCATCGTTGCCAACCTGCCTTCGGGTGTTGCCGCATTGCTTGAATTGGGCCGCAAGGGCCTTCTCTCGCCTTTCCTCATCGTGGGCATTCTGGCGCTGGCGATTGCCGTGGTGGCCTTTATCGTATTCTTTGAACGCGCGCAGCGCCGCCTGCTCATCCAATATCCCAAGCGCCAGATTGGCATGAAGGTTACGCAGGGCGAAAGTTCGCATCTGCCGTTGAAACTGAACACCTCGGGCGTGATTCCACCGATCTTCGCATCTTCGTTGCTGCTGTTGCCGCTGACGGTTGCGAATTTCTCGGCAGGCAAGGGGCCGGATTGGTTCAATTCGACCGTTGCTCTGCTCGGCCACGGCAAGCCGCTGTTCCTTATTCTTTACGCTGCGCTGATTGTTTTCTTCTGCTTCTTCTACACCTCTATCATGTTCAACCCGAAGGAGACTGCCGAGAACCTGAAGAAATCCGGTGGCTTCATTCTGGGCATTCGCCCAGGCGAGCAGACGGCAGAATATCTGGACCGCATTCTGACGCGCATCACTGTGCTCGGTGCACTTTATATGTGCATCATTTGCCTGATCCCGGAAATGATCGTGGGTTATTCTGGCATTCCGTTTTATTTCGGCGGCACGTCGCTGATGATTGTTGTTTCGGTGACACTCGATACCGTGTCGCAGATTCAGGGTCATTTGCTCAGCCAGCAATATGAGCGCCTGATGAAGAAGTCTTCCTTCCGGGGCCGCAGCAAATGAATTTGATTCTGCTGGGACCACCTGGTGCCGGCAAAGGCACACAAGCGAAGATTCTGCAGGATAAGCACGGCTTCAAGCAGCTTTCCACTGGTGACATGCTGCGCGCCGCAATTGCCGCTGATACGGAAATTGGTCTCAAGGCCAAGGCCATCATGGACCGGGGCGATCTTGTTTCGGATGACGTGGTGATCGGCATCGTATCGGACCGGCTGGATCAGCCCGATGTCAAAAAGGGCGTCGTGTTTGATGGTTTCCCGCGGACCCCGGCCCAGGCCGACGCGCTGGACAAGGTCTTGGCATCCAAGGGCCAGAAGCTTGATGCCGTGATCGAAATGAAGGTTGATGATGAGGCCTTGGTTAAACGCATCACCGGCCGCTACACCTGCGCCACATGTGGGCGGGGCTATCATGAGGAATTCGCCAGGCCGAAAAAGCCTGGCGTGTGTGACGTGTGCGGTGGAACCGAATTTACCCGCCGTCCAGACGATAATGAGAAAACCGTGCGCGACCGTTTGGCCGTGTACAACAGGCAAACGGCTCCGCTGGTTTCATATTACCAGGCCAAGGGCAATTTGCATGTGATCGACGGTATGGCGGACATTGCTGAAGTAACCAAAGCAATGGAGGCCGTGGTGAATGGGGTTAAGGGTTAGAATTCAGGGCTTTCCGGGTTGACGGGGCAGCGATTCCCCTCTAAGGACGGCGCACTTTCTAGCTCAATGCTCTGGCTGGCCCGGGGAGGAAACTCCAAGGGCACGGCCTTGTGTCATTGAACGGCACAAGAAGGATTGTGTTTTGATTTGATCGGTGGCTCTATAAGTTGCTGATTTTATAGGAGAATAAAGAGTGGCCCGTATTGCAGGCGTAAATATTCCAACTGGCAAGCGCGTTGAAATCGCGCTGCGTTACATCAATGGCATTGGCCCGAAGAATTCGAAGGTCATTTGCGATGAAGTGAAGATTCCCGCTGCCAAGCGCGTGAACGAGCTTTCGGATGC
>JAYTIG010000245.1:0-12724 GCA_043731995.1 Hyphomicrobiales bacterium | reverse complement strand
ATGTTTGGCGCAGGCATCACCAATGGCGTTACCAACACGGCCAATGCCACCGCCACCGCGCCAACTGGAACAGTCACATCTTCCAATGCCACGGCCTCAACTTCGATCCTTACGGTGGCGGGGCTGACCGTTACCAAGACGCCAGGTGCCCCCACCACGGCACTGGGTTCCAACGCAATCGCCACTGACGCAGGTGACACGATCACCTACACTTATGTGGTCAAGAACGTCGGCAGCGTGCCCCTCCAATTTGTTGCCCCCATAGTTACTCCCCCGCAATTCAACGGCATTTCAGGCACCAATACATTAAGCGCTTTCTCACCGGGTTCAGTGGCCACACTGGCCGTCGGCGCCTCGCAAACTTTCACGGCCACCTATACGATTTCCGTGACGGATTGGAAGAATGGCGTTGGTATTGCCAATGGTGTCACCAACGAGGCAAGCGCCACAGGCAAGAGTGGTACAGCTACAATCTTCGCACCCGTCTTAGGCGCGTCAACCACAATTGCGGCTGTGCCCAGCCTGTCGATCGCGAAGACATTCGTGTTGACGGATCTGGGCGGCGGCACTGCGGGCAAGGCTGACCTAAGCGAAACCATCACCTATACCTATGTCATCACCAACAATGGCAACGTGCCAATGACTGCAGTTCAGGTAAACGACATGCACGGCACGCCAGCGGTGGCTGTTCCGCTGGGCGCTAGCGGCATCACCAGTGAAACACTCCCCACGCCTGGGCCTTGGGGCGCTGCCGCTTCAACCAACACCACCGCCAATGATGGCATCTGGGATGTACTGGCCCCGGGTGCTTCTGCCATCTTCACCTGGGTTCATACTGTCACCCAGGCGGAAGTCGATCACGGCTAAGCCATGAAGTCAGGCTATATGGCCTGACATCGCCGCCCCGGCGCTGCGCGAAAGATTGCGGAACACCGGAATGGAAACCAGCCCGCCAAGCGCCACAAGGAAGAAAGCCGCAGCAAAATCCGGCTGGCCGAGCGTACTGGCCCCGCGCACATATTGCGAAACTTCAAGTGCAATGGCCGCAACAGCAACACCCATGGCCAGTGAGAACTGCTGTGCCACGGTATAAAGCCCATTGGCCCGGGCAATGTCCTTGTTGGCAATGTCTGCATAGGCAATTGAATTCAACGCTGTGAATTGCAGTGAGCGGGCCAGGCCCCCTGCCAGCAGCAGGGCATACATCACGACAAGTGGTGTGGTTGCCGTGAAAAGCCCTATCGCTGCCATGAAGATGCAAGAGACAAGACCATTGAAGATAAGCAACTGGCGATAGCCAAAGCTGCGCAAGCTGCGCGCCGCCATGAACTTCATCAACACCGCGCCCAGCGCGCTTGAACAGGTGATGAGGCCCGATTGAAACGGTGTCGCGTTGAAGGCGATCTGCAACATCAGCGGCAACAGAAATGGAATCGCCCCAGCCGCCACACGGTAGAAAAAGCCCGCCACGATTGAAACGCGCAAGGTCTCGACTTTGAGCAGGCGCAGATCAAGAATAGGCCGTTCCACCCTGTTTGCGTGCCAGACATAAGCCACACCAAAACCCGCCCCCAATGCCAGCAGGCCAATGGTCTGCTGCACAGTCAGCAAGTCACGCCCAGCGGTAGTGAAGCCCAACACACAAAAGGAAAGGGCGAAGGCTGAAAGAATGAACCCCCGCAAATCAAGCGGTGGAACATCCTTTTCCTTCTGTTCCGGCATGAACAGCGTCGCCAGGATGAGCCCGAGAATGCCAATGGGCAAGTTCATCCAGAATATCCAATGCCAGGAAAAATATGTGGTGATGAACCCGCCGATGGGCGGCCCCACCAAAGGCCCGATCAGCGCCGGCACAGTGAGCCAAGCCAGCGCGCTGACGAGCTCTGCCTTGGGAATGGAGCGCAGCAGGATGATGCGCCCCACAGGCACCATCATGGCCCCGCCCAGGCCCTGAATGGCGCGCGCAATAACCATATGTGGCAGGCTTTGCGCCCAGCCACAGGCCAGCGACGAAAGTGTGAAAACCGCAATCGCAATGCGGAACACCAGCTTTGCGCCAAACTTGTCAGACACCCAGGATGAGATCGGTAAAAACACCGTCAAGCTGAGCAGATAGGTGGTGAAGGCCAGCTTCAACGCCACAGGGCTTGTGCCAAGATCAGCCGCCATTGCCGGAAGCGAAGTGGCGATCACCGTCGAATCCATGTTTTCCATAAACAAGGCAGATGCAACAACAAGCGGTAGAATGCGGCTGGAGGAACCCATGGAAGCGATGTAGCA
The DNA here is from genome assembly GCA_043731995.1 of Hyphomicrobiales bacterium. GTDB lineage: Bacteria > Pseudomonadota > Alphaproteobacteria > Rhizobiales > Aestuariivirgaceae > Aestuariivirga. Next base: position 10,444 of record JAYTIG010000245.1, on the reverse strand, counting down.
TGGCAATGTCAGGCCGCGCCTGATATTTCTGCAATACAGGTTTACGGTTCTGGGGCGACGGAAATGTGGTGCTGCCTATGATCCAAGGCAAGGAGATATTCATCGTCGGCGCTGGCCCGGTGGGCCTGGCTGCGGCCATTGAATTGAAACGCCGCGGGGCCAGCCCACGCATCATTGACGCCGATGCGGGCCCAAACCCGAATTCGCGCGCCCTTGCCATTAATGCCCGCACGCTGGATCTTCTGGGCCCCTGTGGCGCTGCCGAGAAGCTTTTGGCGGCAGGCCTCAAACTCCAGAAGGTAGTGATCCGCCGCAATGCGCGCGTGATCGGCAAGCTCGATTTGGGCAGCCTGCCCCACCACAACAACTTCCTTCTCGCCCTCGCCCAGCATGAAACCGAAGTCATCCTGGCCGGAGTCCTGAAAGGCATGGGTGTTGAGGTTGAGCGCAACTTGCGTGCTGAAAAGCTCGAACTGCTCGAAAGGCCCCGCCTCACGCTGAGCAACGGCGAAGAAGTTTCGCCCGACATCGTCATCGGTGCCGACGGTGCCCATTCCATGGTGCGCAAGGCTCTTGGGATCGGCTTCCCGGGAGAGACGGATCAAGACACATTCGGCCTTGCAGATGTTGACGTGCAGGATTGGCCCTATGATTTTCAAACTGTGGTGTTGACAGTGATGGATGATCATCTCGCACCCTTCCTGCCCCTGGCCGAAGGCTATGGGCGCTTCATCACAACACGTGCCGATTGCCTGAACCATTTGCCGGCCGATGCCAAGGTCACGCGCGTGGAATGGGCAACTGATTTCACCATCAACTACCGGCAGGCCGAAGCCTATCAGAAGCGCAGCGTATTCATCGCTGGTGATGCCGCCCATATCCACTCGCCCGTGGGCGGGCGCGGCATGAATTTGGGCATTGAAGATGCGTGCTGGCTCGCTTGGCTCATCGATCAGGGCCGCGAGAAGGAATATACCGCCTTGCGCCACCTGGTGGGTGCGAATGTGCTCAAGTTCACCCACACATTCACCCGCTTTGTCAGGGCGCGCGGGCCGTTGCAGGATTTGGTATTGCGCTTTGGCGCGCCGTTGCTGATGCACTTGCCGCCACTGCAACGCCGCTTCTACAATATGCTCTCGGCGCAAGACACCCCAGCCCCACCGTGGCTTTGACCTTTCGGGCCAAAGCGCCCATATAGCGAAATCCATGATCAACCGCTTTTTCAAATGGCTGGAAGGAAGGGTTTATTCCTTCCCGGCCTCAGAACCCGCCATGCCCCAGGCCTCCACCTGGGGCTTTATCCGCTACTACGCGCGGCCCTTCCTGCCGCTGATCGTTGCCGGGCTGCTGCTCTCGGTCGCCATCGCCGTCATCGAAGTGCGTGTCTACGCCTATGTCGGCAAGTTGATTGACCTTTTGGGCAAGACAGACCGCGCCAGCTTTTTCGCGGACCATGGCCGCGAAATGCTGGTCTATGCGGCACTCGCACTCCTCATCCAGCCGGGCCTTTCGATGCTGGGGGATGCTGTTGAAAACCAGGGCCTGCGCGGCAACTTCGCCATGCGCATCCGCTGGATGGCTCATCGCTATATGCTGCGTCAGTCGATGGAGTTCTTTCATAACGAATTCGCAGGCCGTGTCGCCACCAAGGTGATGCAAGCCGCCCTCGGTGTGCGCGATGTCGTGATGAAGCTCACCCAGGTGATCTCCTGGGTGGTTGTCTTTGTGGTTACCGCTCTCGCATCTTTCATTGCCAATGATTGGCGCTTGGCCATCCCCATGGTGGTATGGATCGCGGCTTACGGCGTCACCATGCGCCATTTCGTGCCGCAGATGGGCAAACTGTCTGAACGCCAGGCCGATATGCGCTCGCTGGTCACGGGCCGCATCGTGGATACTTACACCAACATGCCCACCGTGAAACTCTTCGCGCACGCATCGCGCGAGGATGACTATGCCAAGGAAGGCATGGGCTGGATGTTGCAAAGCGTTTACGATTCCATGCGCGTGGCCACCAAGATGAACATTGCGCTCAATGCGCTGAATGGTGGCGTGTTGACAGCCACGGCAGGCGTTGCCATCTGGCTCTGGTCAAAAGAGGCTATCACGGTGGGCGCCATCGCCTTCTCGGTGGGGCTGGTTTACCGCATGCTGGGCATGGCCCATTGGATGTTGTGGGAAGTGGCGGGGCTGTTTGAAGATTTCGGTGTGGTCAAAGACGGCGTGGATGTGATCGCGCGTCATCACTTGGTGGTGGATGTGCCCGGTGCCAAGCCCTTGCGGGTCACCCAGGGCCGCATCGCCTTCAACAATCTGCACTTCAACTATGGCAAGCAGGTTGAAGAAAACCGCGAGGTGGTTGCCGGCCTGAATCTCGTCATCAAGCCCGGCGAAAAGGTGGGCCTGGTCGGCCGCTCTGGCGCTGGCAAATCCACGCTCGCTAATCTGCTCTTGCGCTTTTATGACGTGAGCGGCGGCAGCATCGCCATTGATGGCCAGAACATTGCCGAAGTCACACAGGAATCATTGCGCGCCGCCATTGGCGTGGTGACACAGGATACATCCCTCCTCCACCGCGCCGTGCGCGACAATATCCGCTATGGTAGGCCTGATGCTTCGCAGGAGGATATTGATGCCGCAGCCGCGCAAGCCCATGCCTCCGAATTCATCAGCACACTGATTGATCCAAACGGCAGGCGCGGCATGGAGGCCCATGTGGGCGAGCGCGGCGTGAAACTTTCTGGTGGCCAGCGCCAGCGCGTGGCCATCGCCCGCGTATTGCTGAAGAACGCGCCCGTCCTGATTTTGGACGAAGCCACTTCCGCGCTCGACTCTGAGGTCGAAGCCGCCATTCAGGAAAATCTCAACGCGCTGATGCAGGGCAAAACCGTGATCGCAGTGGCCCACCGCCTCTCCACCATCGCCGCGATGGACCGCCTCGTGGTGATGGACAAGGGCCGCATCGTCGAAGAAGGCACCCATGCCGAGTTGGTGAAGAAAAGAAACGGCATCTATGCCGCACTATGGGCCCGCCAATCCGGCGGCTTCCTCATTCCCGAAGACATCAAGAAGCTGGAAGCGGCGGAGTAATCTCTACTCGCAAATCCTGTACCCACCCTTACGTTGCGCCAGGTCGATATGAAAGTGTTCGGCATGCGCGGGGTTGGCCCCCGGCCCCAGCACGGTTGTAAACTCCACGCAAGCCGCGGCCCGCAAATCACGCAAGAAGCCAAATCCTGTTGCCTGTGGATTAATGGCATCTTTAACCTGGATTTGCTGCTTGTTGCCAAGGCTGACGGTGGCAATATCAACGGCATTGCCTGTGCCATGTTCACTGATTTTTGCGCCGGCATCGCCATTGCGTCCCCTGCAATCAAAGCCTGGCCCCGTTCCCAAAGCCACGATGCCGGCTCCCAGGGATGCGTGCGCGATCGACTGGGCTGATGTCTCTATCCAAGTGGTGAATTTCAGGGCGAAAGTGCAATTGAGTGTGGGCTGGTCTGGCAATTTGATCGTGCCATCTTTTCCGGAAATGGAATTGACGCGCACCGGATTTTCCACTGCACATTCCACAGTCGTGCCCGGCTGTGGCACTGGCGAAAATGAAGCCCCGGCCTTGCTGAGCGCGGCGAGGCAGTTTCCGTCTTGCACCGGCGTGGTTTCCGTTGGCGCTGGCAATGCTGGTGCGGCTTGAGCCTTTGGAACATCAAGTTTCGGTGCAGGAACTGGTGCCAGCACCTGAGGCTCAGCCGGCATCGGCTTGGGCACGGGATTAGGAATAGGAATAGGAATTGCACTCTTTTCCGGCTTTGCAGGGTTCAGAATCTCGGGTCTGGGTTGCGGAATAGGCACGGGCTTCTGCGGCGCAGGTAGAACTTTGATCTCTGGTGATGGTTTGCCTCTCGGCGCAACAGGTGCCTGCGCCTCTGGCACCCGCTGATGTCTCGGAGGTGTCTTCTTGCGCTTGCCGCGGCGTTCACATTTTTGCGATGGGCTGGCCTGGCACAGCTTCTGTTCCAGGTGCTTCATACCCTTCTCGAAGCCACCCAATACAGAGGCTTCCGAGGCTGCAACTGGCGCCGCCACAATTATAAGGCTCAAAAGTGCTACTCCGCGCCAGGGCTTCATGGCACCTCCAAGAAATTAGAGAACTGGTCCTGCGGCGCCATAGCCGCCTAATTTGTTTGCAACACAAGGCGGCCGAAATCTTACTTCACCGCCACCATGAACAACCGAGGAAAGCGCAGCAATACCATGCCATCGGCTTGCAGTGGATAGGCCTTGGCCAGTTGTGCCATATAACGCTGCAGATAATCACTTTGTTCCTCTGGCGTAAGCGGCTCCAAAAAAGGGCGCAGGCCCGTGCCTTTCAGCCACTCAACAATGTCCCAGATGCCATCAAGCGGGTGATTGTAAATGCTATGCCACACATCAAATTTTGCACATAGAGGCTTCAGCGCCGCGTAGTAATCAGCAGGTTCCGGCAAGACGTCACGCGCCTCCGATGCCCCGGCCAATTTATCAGCATACGGAGCATTGCGCCCCGCCGCGATCATCGCAACATGCGAAGGCTCGCCTAGATTATCCGGCATCTGCACGGCCAGAACGCCACCACGTTTCAAGCCAGTCAGCAACCGTTGCAACACCTCAAGGTGCCCCGGCACCCATTGAAAGGTGGCATTGGAAAAAAGCAAATCCGCGCCCTGCCCGCCTTGCCAATGGGCGAGATCGGCTTCCTCGAATTCACATTGCGGCAGTGCCGCACGCGCCCTGGCCAACATTGCGGACGAATTGTCCAAACCAATGATCCGAGCACGGGGATAGGCCTGCATCAGCAAGTCAGTCGAATTGCCAGGGCCGCAGCCCAGATCATAAACCAGTTTGGCTTCCGTCAACGGCACCTGCGCCAGCAGATCACGCGCCGCGCGCGTGCGCTCATCAGCAAATTTCAGATATTGTGCGGGTGACCAGTCTGTCATCGCGGGAGTGCTAAGCCACCACCACGCGCGTGCCCATTTTCACCCGGTCATAGAGCCAGATCACATCGGCATTGAACATGGCAAAACAGCCAGCGGTGGATTTGGTGCCAATATGTTCCGGCACATCGGTGCCATGGATGCGGTAAGTCGAGTCAGCATTATTGGCATAGAGATAAATCGCCCGCGCACCCATCGGGTTTTTCAATCCGCCGGGCATGCCGTTGATATACTGGATGAGATCTGGCCGCCGTTTCAAGTGATCGGGCGTTGGCGTCCAGACCGGCCATTTCTCCATCCGGCCCACAATGCTCTCACCTTTCCAATCGCCATATTTCCCGGTGCCAATGCCAAATCGCACTGCCTTGTTGTTGCCAAGCGTCAAATAAAGCCAATGCCAGAATGTGTTCACCACCACGGTGCCAGGCTGCGCCTGTGAGGGATAGTCAACAACCTGGCGGCGGTATTTGTATTCCACCTTTTGATCATCATCATCGGCCACCGCAAAGGGCTCACCCGGCAGCAATTTGGCCTCGGCGGCGGGTGCGAGGCTCGCCGCAAAGGCGGATGACAGCAGGGTGCGGCGGGTGATTTGCATTCCGCTTTTTACCGCAAGTGGCAATGCGGAAAAAGTTAAATTCTTCCGGCCCGCCTCACAGCTTCACGTAGTCGATTTCCATGAACTTCTCCACCTCCGGAATCCAGCGTTCTTGCACAAAGGCAACATGGTCCGGGTGGTTGTTATAGAAGTCATATTCCTTCTGGCTCTCAAACTGCATCGAAAAACAAAAAGTGAAATCATTCTTCGCTGATACCTGCCGCAATTTCTCAAAATTCTTCACGCCCGGAATGGCAATGAGCGCATCAGCAGCTTTAAGAAACGCGGCCTCTTTAGCCGAACCCTCGGCGTGCTTAAGGCGGAACACGGCGGTGTGAGTGATCATGACTGCGCCTCTTAACGTGCAAATTTCTTATACTTGATCCGCTTCGGCATCACGCTGTCTTCTCCCAGCCTGCGTTTCTTGTCTTCCTCATAGTCCTGGAAGTTGCCTTCAAACCATTCCACATGGCTGTCACCCTCAAAGGCTAGAATATGCGTGGCGAGGCGGTCAAGGAACATGCGGTCATGGCTGATGATCACGGCGCAACCAGCAAAATCCTCCAGCGCTTCTTCCAGCGCGGCCAAGGTTTCGGTGTCGAGATCATTGGTCGGTTCGTCGAGCAGCAACACATTGGCACCGGTCTTCAACATTTTGGCCAAATGCACGCGGTTGCGCTGCCCGCCTGAAAGTGTTCCCACCTTTTGCTGCTGGTCAGCGCCCTTGAAATTGAAGGCACCCGTATAAGCGCGCGAATTCATCTCGCGCTTGCCAAGGTAAATCACTTCATTGCCGCCAGAAATCTCTTCCCACACGGTCTTGTTCGGGTTCAGCGCATCGCGGCTCTGATCCACATAGCCAAGATGAACCGAGTCACCAATCTTGATGCTGCCCGCGTCCGGCTTTTCCTGCCCAGTCAACATGCGGAACAGGGTGGTCTTGCCGGCACCATTTGGCCCGATGATGCCAACAATACCGCCCTTGGGCAGTTTGAAATTGAGATCATCGATCAACAACCTGTCACCGTAAGCCTTGCTCAAGCCTTCAATATCAATCACCGTATCGCCCAAGCGCTCGCCGGGCGGAATGATGATCTGTGCGTCGTGGCTTTTGACGCGCTCATCATTGCGCTTGATCAACTCATCATAGGCGGCAATACGCGCCTTGCTCTTGGCTTGGCGCGCCTTGGGCGCAGCGCCAATCCATTCCTGCTCGCGTGAAATCACTTTCAAGCGCGCGGCGTCTTCGCGTTGCTCTTGTGCATAGCGTTTGGCCTTGGCTTTCAGATAGGCAGTATAGTTGCCCTCATAAGGAATGCCGCGGCCACGATCCAATTCCAGAATCCAGCCCGTGACATTGTCGAGGAAGTAACGGTCATGGGTGACGATCAGGATAGCGCCCAGATAGTCGCGCAAGTGATGCTCCAGCCAATTTACTGATTCAGCATCGAGGTGGTTGGTGGGTTCGTCGAGCAGGATGAGATCAGGTTTCGATAGCAGCAATTTGGTCAAAGCCACGCGGCGCTTCTCACCGCCCGAAAGGTTTTCAATTGTTGAATCGCCGGGCGGGCAACGCAGCGCATCCATGGCCACTTCAACCTGGCTCTCCAAATCCCACAGGTTTTGCGCGTCAATCTGGTCCTGCAACACAGAAGCCTTTTCCGCGTTCTCGTCATTATAGTCGGCCATAAGCGCATTATATTCGTCAAGAATGGCCTTCTTCTTGGCCACACCTTCCATCACATTTTCCAAAACAGTCTTGGAAGCATCCAGCTGTGGCTCTTGTTCGAGATAGCCAACACTCGCCCCATCAGCCACCCAGGCTTCGCCATTGAATTCCTTGTCACGCCCCGCCATGATTTTGAGTAGCGTGGATTTGCCCGATCCGTTCGGGCCCAACACGCCAATCTTGGCATCGGGATAGAAGCTCAAATGAACATTATCGAGAACCTTCTTGCCCCCGGCATAGGACTTTGAAAGCCCTTCCATGTGATAGATAAACTGGCGCGCCATGTGTGGAATCCTGCAACTGAATGAACTATTGCGCGCCTTCTAGCGGGCCATAAGCCAAAGGGCAATCTCAGCCGCTGTGTTCCATTTCACGGTTCAGTTTCTTCTGAAATTTCCCTTGCAACAAGTCCACAACCACCAGCGAGACGAGCAGGAAGTAGAAGGTGGATTTCTCAATGGGTTGGATGACATATCCGAATATGGTCAAACCTGCGATGTGGCCACCTTCGGCCACCAGCATGATGCCGACGAGCAAGAGCACAAACAGGCCCAGCACTTCATACAATCGGTTCTTTTGCAGGAATTGCGCCACCTTGTCTGCCGCCAGAACTGAAATCACACCCGCCAAAATCACGGCGACCAACATGATGGCAAGATTGTCGGTGAAGGCAATGGCGGCAACCACAGTGTCAAAGGAAAACACCAGGCACATCAACGTCATTGAGGCCAAGATCGATGTGACCGAGGCATGAGACCCACTCTGCACACCCTCCTTTTCCAAATCACCCACCGTGAGCATATGGTGAATTTCACGAATGGCCGTGCGGATCAACATCCAGCCGCCAAACAGCACAATCAGGGCATGGCCGCTGAGAGCGGTGTGCAGCCAGGAAAAATCCAGCGAAAAAAGCGGCTGATCGAACACGCGGATCAACTCAAGCAGCACAAAAAGCAGCACAATGCTCATCGCCAATGAGATCAGCGTTCCGGCCCGGCGCACGAAACCCCGGGCCTGCGGTGCCGCGCGCCGCGCATCGATGGAAATGTAAAGCAAATTGTCAAAACCCATCACCACCTCAAGGGCAGCAAGGATCAAAACGGTAAACAGGCCACTGACAGAAAGCAGCCCGGAGAAATCCTCAATCATTCTAGCCAGCACGTGCTTCCCCACATTTCCAATCGCCTCTGACCCGTTGCACTATCATGCGCAGGTGCCAGGGGCAAATCGCGAAGGGTAAAAGAGATGCCGGGGAACTTTCGTCGACCCGGCATTACAAACATGAAAACTCTGGCTCGGATCTATTGTACTTCCAGCGCGTCCTTGATGATCTTCTCCAAATCATCACGCCGATAGGGCTTCATGATGATGAAGCCGTTTTTGAATCGTGGCTCGTCTTGGTGAACCATCGCACCCTTGGGATAGCCAGACGTGTGCACGATTTTCAAATCAGGCTTCAGGCTCTGCGCGGCTTGAGCAAGGTCAAAACCATTCATGCCGCCCGGCATGACGACGTCTGAGAACATCAGGTCAATATCCGGCACTTCCTGCAACACCGAAAGCGCCTGGAAGCCATCTCCGGCCTCAATCACCTCATAGCCAAAATCTTCAAGGAAGCCGCAGGCCACGGCGCGCACAGCCTCTTGATCCTCAACCACGAGAATCTTTTTCTTGCCCCGCGAAACCGCCATGGGCGTCTCGGCAAAAGCGGATTCCGCCTTGCCATCAACGGCCGCGCCACCATCCATTTTGCGCGGCAGATACATCTTCACCGATGTGCCATGGCCCACTTCAGAATAGATGCTGATATGCCCGCCCGATTGTTTGATAAAGCCATAAACCATCGAAAGGCCAAGGCCATTGCCCTGCCCCAGCGGCTTGGTGGTGAAGAAGGGCTGGAACACTTTTTCAAGTATGTCCGGCGTCATGCCCGCACCTGTGTCAGACACGGCCACCAGCACATAGTGGCCCGGCGTCACGTCTGCGTGCTTCTCGGCGTAGTACTGGTCCAGGAAAGCAGGTTGCGTTTCAATGGTGATGCGCCCGCCACCGCCCTTTGCATTCATCGAGTCGCGGGCGTTGATGGCAAGATTGAGAATTGCGCTTTCAAGCTGCGAGGCATCAATCACGGAAAGCGGAGCACCCTTCATGGTTTCCACATGAAGCTCGAAGTTTTCGCCAATGCTGCGTGCCACAAGTGGCGCCATGGAAGTGACCAGCCCGTTCAAATCAACATCCTTGGGTGCCAATTCCTGCTTGCGTGCGATGGCCAGCAGCTGGCGTGTGAGGTCAGAGCCCTTCTGTGCGGCATCAATGGCTTCGGCAACGCGTTTGCTGGATTTGTCATCCGGCCCAAACTTGCCATCGAGAAGCTGAAGATTGCCAATTATGACGGTGAGCAGGTTGTTGAAATCATGCGCGAGACCGCCCGTGAGTTGGCCGATGGCTTCCATCTTCTGCGCCTTTTGAAGGCGTTCATTCACTTGGCGCCGCTCGGATGAATCGGTGATCTGAACGATGAGCTGTTCGGTTTCACCCTTGTCGTTCTTCACCTGGGCAATCGAGGTGGCCCCCCGCACAATGCGCCCTTCGCCAGACATGAAGCGAAGCTCTTGCTGCAATACGGCGGTCTCTCCGGAAAGCAGCTGCTGCATGCCAACAAGAAACGTCTTGCGGTCATCCTTGTGCAGAAGTTCATCGAAACTCAGATGCGCGCTTTCAAGGTCACTGCGCTTGAGCAAGGTGGCCAGCGAAGGATTGGCAACTTCAATATGGCCAGAAGTTGAAACCACCGCCATCCCATGTGCGGCAGCGGCAAAAGCCGCTCTGAAGCGTTGATCCGCGCGGCTGCCCGTTGCAATCTGCGTGAGCTTCTTGTCAGTGATGTCCTCCAGCATGCAGACTGAACGCTCCAGCCTGCCTTTGTCTCCGCGATAGGCCGTCATCGATAGGAGAACGGTTGCCAGCGAGCCATCCTTGCGGTGGATGAGGATTTCGGCATTGCGGATGCTGCTGGAGGTCAGGAAGCGCGGATAGATATCCGTCACCAGACGGCTGCGCGATTCCATTGGCAGAAATTCGCTGAAGCTTCGCCCGATAATGTCCTGCGCCACATAGCCCAAGGTATCACACCAGGCCGCA
>JAYTIG010000244.1:0-12725 GCA_043731995.1 Hyphomicrobiales bacterium | reverse complement strand
CCGATTCTCAGCCTATGCTCACAGGTTGTCTATGGTCTGGGTGCGATGAACGTTGACACAGGTGCAGGTTTCGTGTCGCCCGACAACTACAAGATCGTAGGCGGTTTGGCCAAGGAAGGCTTGCGCTAAACTGGTTTATCATGGGCTGTCAGCCATTGAGTTGGCAGCCCAACCTCGGAGATGCGAATGACTGAACGATTAATGGAACTGCGCGACATCAGAAAGTCGTACGGCAACGTCTACGCCCTCGGCGGCGTCAGCTTGCATGTGGACAAGGGTGAGGTTGTCGGGTTGCTGGGCGACAATGGCGCAGGCAAGTCAACCCTGATCAAGATTCTTGCAGGCGCGGTGAGGCCAACCGACGGTGAAATTTTGGTCCGTGGCAAACCGGTGACGGGGTGGAGTGCGGCCCGCTCGCGTCAGGCTGGCATCGAAACAGTTTTCCAAGACCGGGCGTTGGCAGTGCAACAATCCATAGTCCGCAATATTTTCATGGGCAATGAGCAGAGCAACCGATTGGGCTTTCTCGACTTGAAGCGCGAAGTCGCTGAGGCGAGCCGCCTGATGCGCGAGATTGGCTTTACCTCAAAAGTCTTCACTCCCAATTCAATTGTTGGCCAGCTTTCCGGCGGCGAACGCCAAGGCGTTGCCATTGCCAGGGCCATTTACAAGCAGGCTGATCTGATCATTCTCGATGAACCGACAACAGCGCTTTCATTGACGGAAACTGCCAAGGTTTTCCATTTTGTGCGCCAGGTGCGCGCTAGTGGAAGATCAATCCTTTTCATCGGCCACAACATTCACCATGTCTACGACATTGCAGATCGTTTCGTGGTTTTGGACAGAGGCAAGGTTGCGTTGCAGATTTCCCGAGACAAGGTCAAATCTGCCGAAGAACTCATCAACTTCATGGAACAAGTCGCCCATCCTGAACCCAAGAGTCGGCCAGCACCTGAAAAATTACCGAAGAGCAAGAAGGGGGCAGCCTAATGCAAGAACTCTCACCAGATGCATCTCCAAAGCTTACCAAGCCTGCTGATAGCTGGAACCACCCGCAAGACCACCCTTTGCGCCGATTCATGCTGACCAACCGGGCGGCTTTGGGTTCACTGGCGGTTTTCCTGGCGATGTTGTTGATCTTCACAATCGCCAATCCAGCGGTCTTCACCAGTTGGACGCTCTATGCATCGGTGTTGACGACACTCCCTGTCGCAATCTTTCTAACTGTTCCTCTGGTCTTCATTGTCACAGTGGGTGAGATCGATCTTTCCTTCCCGGCCACGATGGGCTGCGCAGCTTGGGCCTTCGCACTGGTTGTCAAGGCCGGCTATGACCCCATCTTGGGTTTTGCCGCAGCCTTGGTCACGGGCGCTATCCTCGGTGCCTTCGTTGGCGCGTTGGTCGTCTACGCCAATTTGTCATCCTTGATTGCTACACTGGGCATGAACTTTGTGCTGCGTGGCATCATTCTGATCTTCACGGAGGGCAAGTCAATCTCTTTGGTTTCACTCAACGACAGCTGGGTACTCAAACTCTTCTCGTCCGAAGTTTATGGCGTTCCCGTCCAGATCTATTGGGCCATTGCCTTTACGATATTTTCGATGTTTCTCTACACGCGCCATCGCTTCGGGGTCCATATTCACATCGTTGGCGACAATCCTGACAGCGCCTCGCAAATGGGTATCAATGTCAAGCGTGTGCGGGTGGGAGCCTTTGTTTTTGTCGGCATTGGGGCGGCTATGGCCGGAGTATTTTCCACAATGATCAACTTCACCTGGTGGCCCACCTCGGGCGATGGATATCTCTTGCCGGTTCTGGCTTCGGTATTTGTAGGCGGCACACCAACCTGGGGAGGCATCGGAACAGTCTTAGGCGGCGCCATTGGCGCACTGACCGTGTCATTTATCCAGACGGGCATCGTGGGCGCAGGGCTCAGTGGCTTCTATGTGCAGTTCTTCAACGGCCTGATCATCATTCTCTCACTGCTCGGTCATCGTTGGAATCAGATTAGGTATAGGTGACGTGCATGACGTGAGAATATGCGCGAGCCCGTAGAATTGATGGATTGCAGCAGAGGGCCCACAAACCCATCTCCTGCAGTCTAAACCCAAGGCCGAGACTTTTGATTTGCTATTTCCAAGCAATCTCTGTTCCATTCTCAAATTCTTTGTAGACCAAGGTCAAATCAGTAAAGTCCGTGAACCCCGATGCTTTGGCCAATGCCAAAAGCCGGAGTCGTGGTAGTGTCTCAGTTTGAAATATGAGGCTCTTGACAGCCTATCGCGTCCGGTTCTGGTTTCCTATATGCTTGGCGGGAAGCATGAATCAGCTAATCCGTATTCGCAGACCGGGTCAGGATCAATGTTCTGGCCCGGTCGCTTGTTCTTCTCTAGTCTCAAAAGTTAGAATCTGCCGTTGCTTCCGTCGATCTCACCTCAGTTGCTTTTGCTGGCGACATCATCGAAAGCAAGTGAGGACGAAAGTTCTCAGTAATCGTTAATCTGTTGCTGGAGTACCGCAATCTTTTGTTCTGCCGCACCAATCGCATCAGAGCCCGTAATGAACCGGCGAGGAAAAACTTTCTCATTGGCGAGTGTAACCAGCGCCTGAGCGAGCTTCCGTGGGTCACCTGACTGCTTACCATTTTGGCCTTTCCAAAAAAGCGTGCTGCTGTGCATTGCGTTCACTGTAGGCAGGGATAGTCGTCGCGGCATAGTTTGTCGATTCTTCGGTCTGCAGCTCCGTGCGAAAAAAGCCCGGCCCAGGGCGAGATTCTGATAACGTGCCAGACCGCCCAGGCTACGATGTTGGCTACGCTAAGCCGCCAAAGGCAACCCGCTTCAAGCCGGGGTAATCCGGTAATCCCAAAGGGCGGCCCAAGGGTAAAGGTTCACTGGCGCAAAGCCTGCGCAAGACTCTTTTCGGCAGGATTTCTGTGACAGAAAACGGAAGGGTCAGGTTCATGCGGGCCCTCGATGCAATTATGAAGGCTATGCGGCCGAAGGCATTGAAAGGTGATGTTCGCGCTGCAGCGTTGCTGATCAGCCTCACGGAAGTGCACCAGGTTGCTGCAGAGCCAGAGCCAGATCGTGAGATTCAAATTCGGTTCATAAAGCCCGATCCAGCCTGGGTCGACCGCATGGAAAGAGGGGAATGAGGTTTGAAACAGGGCGAGAATTCCGGATGGGCACCACGCGTGGTGGTGCCCTTTTTTCAAAGCTGGATTTAGAAAGCATGAAGGGAAGATTCCTGTTGGGAGACGGTAATGGCATGTTAGCCATTAAACCATGGCTTCAGAGTGCCCCTGATAGCTTCGCGTGCCGCCTTGTTGCCCAAATGGGCCCAAAGCTGCAGAAGACTTCAAAAAGCTGCCAGATGAAATTTCAGTGCAGGTCACTTGGGCAATTTGAATTTCGGGGGTCCACAAGATTCCAGGTTGATGCTCAGGCCCGATGTTTTGAAATACGTTTGCGTCGACATAATTCGTTTTTATCTCTCTGACCTACAGCAATTTTTTGCCAATCGTGTCCTCAACAAACGCCGTGAAGGCTTTGACCTTTTCGGGCAAAATTTCGTAGGGGGGATAATAGGCCGTGAGCCAAATAGTTGGGGCCTGCCAGCCATCGAGAATAATCTCTAGTTTGCCCTGGCCGACAAGTTTATCCACAACGAAGGCTGGCAACATTGTGATGCACCCCTAGTGCCGCCAAATCGGCCAACACTTCGCCACTGTTACATTCAAAACAAATTCGTGGCCTCACGGCCTGCTTGATATTTTTGCGTGAGACGAACTCCCAGTCCACCCCGCTGGCCAGATTGCTATAAGCCAAGCAGTTGTGATCCATGAGTTCGGATGGGTGAGCGGGTGTGCCGCGCCGCATGAGATAATTTGGTGCAGCCACAAGCACGCGCGGCACCGGGCAGATTTTCCGCCAAATGGTAGACTTGTCTTTTGGTAGCCCAGAGATACGCAAGGCCATGTCAAAATCTGCGGACAGAATATCAATGAAGCTGTCTGACCTCATCGCACCAGGCAAGAACCTCGCGCTGACCTGCAAGGCGTGCAACGCCGAAGAGCAACAACAACTGAAATGCCGTCTATCTGTTCAGCAAATAACGCCCCAGGTCTATGTTGACTCAATTGAGCCTCGACAAGTCATTGCTTAGCCGGGTTACATGCGCTCTTGTCGCGGCACGGGCACTACAGCACTGAAAGATCGCGATTGGACTGTTAGTCCTTAGCTTTGTCCTGCAAATGTTTTTCTACGAATGCACTTGTGTTATTCCGCAAAGGGTATGGAGAAATGGGTACTTCAACGCCCAAATGCCCTCACAGATTCTCCCAACCATCACCCAACTCATGAACCAGTAAGCGGTGCTCAGGCCACGTTTGGCGCACTGTTTTTACATTGGCCTCGTAGCACGCCATCGCATGGCTCTTATCGCCTGGGCGTCTGCCAAAAACCTTGTCGCGGATCAATGCCAGGCCAAGCGACTGCGGATCAATGCTTTGGTTGATGCCAATCAGTATGGTCTTTTCAAAACTCATCCACCAGCTTTCGGCACTTCGATGGGTGAGTATAACTTTTGCCTGCGGATAGGCCACGATCAACTTGCGCCAATAGTGGGCCGAAGGCCAATCAACGCAGGAATGATAGCCCGCGAACAGCTTGGCCCAATCGGCCTGCTCCCCATGCGCAAGGCCACGCCACATTTGCTTTTGTTCCTCATGCGCCATCACCTCATGGATGTGATGGCATGGTCCAAAACCCAATATTTCCAATGCCTCTCGCATTGGGTCTGTCCCCGTGTCGCCCGGCGGATATCTTTCACAACTTGTTCTGACGTTCCGGCGGCTACTGACTTCTGTCTCATCTTTGCTCTCCGTATTGCTACGATGAGCCAGAAATCCTCCATTATTCAAGTCACGCATTCTGTCCAATTGGCGCTGATGTCGGGCAAGTGGCGGCAACCAAAAAATAAATGCCATAGTTGGTGATGGCGATCATCACCGGATCAAATGCCGAAATGCGCCCAGAGAGATTGTTGATGAACTGGGTCAATGCAATGTCCATTCTTCTTCACTCCTAGGTAAAAGGTGGATGCAGCAGGGCAGCTTTGAATGCAAATTGAAATCCTGTAAGCCTGTGAACCATGCGCGCCTTGCTGGTGGAAGATGATGAAATGATTGGCCGGGGCTTGGTTCAAGCCTTGGGCGATGTCGGGATTGTGGTTGACTGGGTGAAGAATAGTGCAGATGGCGAGGCTGCACTCATCGACCCTTCCTATTCCATTGCTTTACTTGATCTGATTTTGCCCGGACAATCCGGCATGGAAGTGCTGCACAAGCTGCGCAAACGCCGCGCCCAAATCCCGGTTATCATCATTTCCGCGAGAGATAGCATTGGCGATCGTCTGGCGGGACTGGATCAAGGTGCCGATGACTATCTGGTCAAACCCTTCGACACGCGCGAATTGATATCGCGTATTCATGCCGTGCTACGACGGCGGGCCGGGCAATCGTCGTCGAAATTGCGGTGTGGTGATATTGCACTTGATCTTGATACCCACGAAGCCACATTCAGGGGCATCGGCCAGATTTTGCCACCTAAAGAATTTGCTATGCTTCATACACTAATGGAAACTCCCGGCATGATCTGGTCCAAGCAGCGGCTGGAAGAGCGCATTTATGGCTGGAACCAAGAAGTGGAAAGCAATGCTGTCGAGGTTCTGATCCATTACATCCGCAGACGCTTTGGCAAGGACATCATCAAGAATATGCGCGGCGCTGGATGGAAAGTTGAGAAGCCGTACCCATGAAATCCCTGCGCCGCGCAATATTGTTCTGGATGGCCCTGTTGCTGTTCATCGTGGGCACGGTTTCAGCTGCGGGCACATATGAATATGTGAAAGACGAAACCCAAGCGTCATTTGATGCTGAAATCAAACAAATCGCGCAATTCCTGCAGAATGAGATGGTAGGCTATGCGCCTCCTCAGGATGCCTTAGCCGCGCCTGATCCGGATAATATCTTCCTTATCCAGATTTGGAACCATCAGGGAGAGCTGATCCGTACCTCTGACAAGACCGCTTCTTCGGGAGTGCCACAAGCAACCGGCTTTGCAACACAAAGTCTCGGCGAGACGGATTGGCGCAGCTATAGCATTGTTGGCATCCAGCAGGTGATCAGAGTTGGCCTACCATTGGATGAACGCAACGAACAAGCTTCGACCGCTGCATTGCAAATTGCCATCCCCATGGCCATCATAATACCGCTTTCCTGGCTTCTTTTGAGCCTACTGATTGATCGCATCCTTGCGGGATTAGACAAAGCCTCGGCCCGCGTGCGCAATCGCAAAGCCAATGATCATTCGCAAATCTCTCTTGCCGATGTGCCGCGCGAAATTGTTCCTTTTGTCGAAAGCATCAACAGCTATGTGGTTCAAGTTCAGGCACAGGCAGAGAATCAGAAACGCTTTTTATCTGATGCCGCACATGAATTGCGAACGCCCTTGACGGCCCTCTCAATCCAATTGGCCAATCTAAAAACGGTGTTGCGCACAAAAGACCAAACTCAGCGACTGGCTGTCGTAGAAGGCGGATCAAAACGTGCCAATCAATTGGTCAGCCGCCTGCTTGAACTCGCGCGCTACGATTCCCATTCTCTTTTACCTGACGACAAGACAGAGAAGCTTTCAAAAATCTTGAACGACGTCATAATCAGTCTGGATCCACAAAGCAGTGCAAGCGCCATAAAGGTGCACCTCAATGCAAGGCTGGATCATGGTGGAGCGGTGCCCGCGCGCAATTTTTCACAGGTTTGCGAAATCCTGCTCGACAACGCAATCCGCTATTCGCCGCCGAATTCAGCGATTGAAGTTAAGGCACAGGGAGATAATCAGAAATTTGAGATTTGCATCATTGATCAAGGCCCGGGTATCCGTCCCGCCAAGTTGCCCTTGGTATTTAACCGCTTTTACCGCGCCGATCCGCACAAGTCAGAGGGCACAGGCCTCGGGCTCTCGATCGCCAAGGCTATCTGCGACAGCCGCGGCTGGACACTTCGCCTTAGCAACCGAGAAGGCGGCAAGGGCATTGAAGCCATAATTTCCGGTAAGCTTGCTGCATTCTAAGTCTCTCCTAAGTCTGACCACGCATGTAGGTCGGGCATCAGGAGAATCACATGACCGACTTGGCCCTCACACAAGAAAGTTTCGCAGACAGACTATGGAGCAAAGTGCCGCTCGTCACCATTGCTTTCTGGCTCATCAAAATCATGGCCACCACAGTTGGGGAAACTGGAGCCGACTTGCTCTCCTCTCGCCTAGGCCTCGGGTTGACCATCACTTCATGGATCATGACGGGCGTTTTCCTAGCCTTTCTCACGTTGCAAGTCCGCGCCAAGGCCTATGAGCCGGGCCTCTACTGGCTGACAGTGGTGCTTATCAGTGTGGTCGGCACACTGATTTCAGACAATCTGGTGGATGGATTCGGCATCAGCCTCAAAACCACAACAATTGCGTTTTCACTGATCCTGACAATTGTCTTCGCGGCCTGGTACAATTCAGAAAGAACGCTGTCGATCCACAGCATCGTCACGCGTCGCCGCGAGTATTTCTATTGGGCAGCAATTCTTTTCACTTTTGTGCTGGGCACATCTGCAGGCGATCTGGTCGCAGAGGGCTTTGACCTTGGCTACCTCAACGCGGCCATTCTGTTTGGTGGGCTCATTGGTCTGACCGCAATGGCTTATTTTGTCTTCAACCAAGATGCTGTGCTCTGTTTCTGGGTTGCTTACGTTCTCACGCGACCCTTTGGCGCTTCGATTGGTGATTACTTCGCCAAGCCGGGCATTGCCGGTGGTTTGGGGCTTGGCACTGTCACCACAAGCATCATCTTCCTGACGCTCATCGCCGGATTGGTTGTCTATCTCACCGCAACCAAAATCGACAGCGAAGCTGTCAGAGAAATTGCCTAACTCGTGCCCCCCCTCAAAGCGCCCACACCAAATCCTCAAAGGAGTAAGTTATGGTTTGTCACTCTCTGAAAATCTCTATTCTGGCGTTGGGACTGCTTTCTGTCGCGGCGGGAGTCGCCAGTGCAGACTGCGAGGCCGACTTGCTTCAGCTTGAGGCGGCAATCAAGGTACCGGGTCACACGCCCGAACAGCTGGGCGTGATGAAGGAGGCCGGTGCCAAAGCTTCTGAGGCTTTGCGCAAGGATGATGATGCGGCCTGCAACAAATTCGTCGTGGACGCGTTGAAGGCCACCGGTGCGTCGGCTACCGCAGCAGAACCCGTCGCAACATCAACTGCCTCAATGGGTGACTTGAAGACCATGCGTGGCATTGTTGATGATACAATGAAGTTCGTCCAGAAAGGTGATGTCGCGTCAGCCAAGAGTCGGATCAAGGATCTTGAAACGGCTTGGGACAGGGCGCGTGCCGATCTGAAGCCCAAGAATCCGGGGGCATGGGACGCACTTGATAAGTCAATTGATGCAGTCTTGAAGCAGCTGCGTTCTGACAAGCCCGATGTCAAAACCAGCGCTGATGCCTTGACGGCATTGCTCGCACAATTTGACCAAACCAAGTAACGTTCTGGTGGCGCGCCTCTCCCCCAGCGGCGCGCCACCGCCTTTCTCGCGGGACGGCAAACCCTAAGGAGAATGCCATGAAATTGATTCCCATTTTGATCGTTTTGGCAAGTCTGGCCACTTCCGTCACAGCCAATCCCGTCTGGGCGGAAACAGCGGTGGCACCAGAAGTTTCTCCGCCCGGTGATATTCCTGACAATCAGGCCTTTGTCACCTTCAACTCACCTTTGGGTTATTCCATCAAGGTGCCGGAAGGCTGGGCGCGCAAGGATGACGGAGACAAAACAACCTTCAGTGACAAATACAATCATATCTTGCTTCAGCAGAGCGACGCTGGCCCGACAATTGACGAAGCTTTCGTCAAATCCACGCTGATACCCGATTTGCAAAAGAATGGTCGCGCTCCGGATCGGATCAAAGTCAAAACCATTCCTCTCAAATCCGGCCCAGTGATCGCACTCGACTATGACTCAAATTCCGAACCCAATGTAGTCACCAACAAACAGATTCGTGAAGAGAACGAGGCCGTTTATTTCCAGAGTGGCGGCAAACGTGTCACCCTCACGCTTTCAGCACCTAAAGGTGCCGACAATGTTGATCAGTGGACTTTCATGATCAATAGCTTCCGGTGGAAGTAACTTGATGCAAATCCTTGAGGCTCAAGAACTCTACCGCTTCTTCCATACCGGTGACGAAGAAATCAAGGCCTTGCGTGGTGTTGACTTCTCTTTGTACCGGGGAGAACTGGTGGCGCTGATGGGGCCATCGGGCAGCGGCAAATCCACCTTGCTTGCCTGTCTTGCAGGGATTGATGAGCCAGATGGCGGGATGGTTCATGCCATGACGGTCTCCCTTTCCCGCAAACCAGAGACGGAGAAAACAAGGCTTCGCGCCATGTATTTCGGAATCATGCTGCAAAAGAACAATCTGCTCGGCCACCTCACGGTGCTCGAAAACATGTACCTTGCCCAGAGTGTGCTGAAAATGCCTGATACTGAGAAAGTTGATACGATACTCTCCCGTTTGGGCATCAAGCAGCGCGCGGAATCCCTGCCTGCACAATTGTCGGGTGGCGAACGCGCTCGGGCTGGCCTCGCCGTGGCCTTGACCAATGCGCCGCCAATCCTACTGCTCGATGAACCAACTGGTGAAGTTGATGCCGAGACAGAGGCAACAATTTTGAACGTTCTTGGTGAACTGGCCAGTCAAGGAACTGGAATCGTGATGGCAACCCATAATGCAGCCGTCGCCAAATATGCCGATCGCATTGCCCGCATGAGAGATGGAAAGTTCCTCGATGTCTGACGTTCTGATTCAAATGGATGACGTGACGCGACACTATGCGATCGGGTCGGACATTGTCTTTGCGCTCAAGTCCGTAACTTGTTCGGTCAGGGCACAAGAGCATGTGGTGGTCATGGGAGCCTCAGGCAGTGGAAAATCCACATTACTGGCCCAGATGGCAGCGCTTGATCAGCCAGACTTCGGCACAGTCACCTGGCCGTCTTTTCCCGCCAAAACTCTTCTACGGCCTGAATATGTGAGTGTTTCTTTTCAGTCCCCCAGTTTGCTGCCCTCCCTCACTGTGCAACAGAATGTCCAAGTCCCCCTGCTGGTGCTCGACCAACAAGATATCGGGAAGAGATCCATTACTGCGTTGGAACGCTTGGGCATTGCCCATTTGCGTGAGCGCCTGCCTGATGAAATTTCCGGTGGCCAGGCGCAACGCGTCGCACTGGCTCGGGCCATGGTGACAGACCCCGCTCTGCTGCTGGCCGATGAGCCCACCGGCCAACTGGATCAAGACACAGGCCAAAGTGTTGTCGGTACGTTGATCGCCTGGGCGGACGAAATCAAATGCACGCTGGTCGTCGCCACGCATGACAGCCAGGTGGCACGCAAATTCAAAACCCAATGGCACATGAGTTTTGGCATGCTGAAAGCTGGAGAAGCGTGATGGTGAAAGCCTGGGTTTTTGGACTTTTGGCACAGCGTGGAAAAGCCATTTTTGCAGCATCGCTTGGCATTGGCTTGGCCGTCTGCCTCCTCGCCACCCTGGGGCTTTTTGTAACCCACAGCGCTGGCACCATGGCAGCCCGTGCCATCGCAAATGTAGGCCCTTATTGGCAAGTGGAACTGGTCGGCACTACCGATCCGTCGAACGCGTTAGAAAGCCTCAAGACTGTTGTTACTGACGCTAAGACCGAAGGCGTGGACTATGCTGATGTGAGCGGCTTTTCGGCCAGCACGGGTGGCACCGAACAGAGCACAGGTGCTGGCAAGGTAGTCGGCATTGCATCAAGCTATTTCAGAACCTTTCCGAAGCAAGGCCGCTTGCTCGCCGGAATATGGGATGGCCCGCTCTTGGCGCAACAGACGGCAGCCAATCTTCATGCCGGGCCGGGCGATAAGATGACGATTTCTCGTATTGGCCAGCTGCCATCCGAAGTTACTATTGCGGGCATTGTTGAGATGCCCAGCGCCGATCAATTCTTCCAGATTGTAAACGGCACTGCACAAACAACTCGAAACGCCCCGCCCGACAATGTTTTGTTATTACCGCCGGATCAATGGGAGGCACTCTTTGGCCAGCAATTGCAAAATCTGCCGCAAACGGCACAGCGCCAAATCCACGCCAGCTTCAATGCCGCAGGTCTGCCGTCTGATCCGGTGCAGGCCTACGTTGAGGCTACAGGCCTTTCCAATAATCTGTTGGCCAAACTTGCTGGTGAAGGTGTGGTCACCAATAATCTAGCCGCGAGGCTGGACGGCGTGCGTTTAGATGCGCTTTTTGCCAAAGTGCTGTTCCTGTTCCTAGGCATGCCGGGTGCCATTGTTGCCCTGCTCTTGACTGCTGTGCTGGCTCAAGCCAGTGCCGAGCGGCGGCGGCAAGAAATTGGTTTGCTGCAATTGCGTGGCCTCACCCCCAACCGCATTCTCGGTTTTGCTAGCCTTGAAGGAATTCTTATTGGCAGCATTGGCATGGTTCTGGGTGTTGCGTCAGCCGGTTTTATCACAACTGTCCTACTCTCTGTGCCAACGCAAGGAGGACGCATGCTATGGTTTGCTTTGGCGGCAATTTTGGGGTTTCTTTCAGCCTTGGCCGTGGTGGCGCTGCCCGCCTTCACATTAACGCGTAAAACGGTCAACCAGAACTTAGCCGCCATCGCCAGGACCGCAATGATCAAGCCCGCCTGGAAACGGCTCTGGCTTGACCTTGTGCTTCTTGCCATAGCGATGTTCATCTTGTGGCAATCCGCAACAACGGGATACCGTGTGGTCACCGCGCCCGAAGGCGTGGCTACCGCGACGGTGGACTACAAGGCCTATCTGGCACCCGGTCTCATGTGGATCGGTGCCGCGCTGCTGCTCATGCGCCTGACAGACGTTTACATGAAATCTGGAAATGCTTCCTTAGCGGCGATCATCAAACCCATCGCTGGGCGGTTTTCGGGACTGGTGGTTTCGAGCATGGCGCATGAACGCGCCCGCATCATCAAGGGCATCGTGCTGGTGGCGCTGGCCATGTCTTTTGCCACTTCCACCGCCATCTTCAACACTACCTATCAGCAACAATCGGCCATTGACGCTTCTTTGACAAATGGAGCGGATGTGGCGGTGACCGGCACGATCGATCAGCCTGCTTCGCAAGTCTTGGCCAAGCTCCAAGCCCTATCCGGTGTTGCCGCTATTCAGGCCATGCAGCACCGCTTTGCCTATGTCGGCACAGACTTGCAGGACCTCTATGGCATAGACCCCGCACATATTGCCGAAGCAACGCCGATGTCGGATGCCTATTTTCAAAATGGCGATGCGTCGGCGACGTTGGAGCAGTTGCAATCTGTTCAGGATGGCGTTTTGGTTTCCGACGAGACCGTGACGGATTTCCAGCTTAAGCCCGGCGACAAGATCAATCTGCGCCTGCGCAATGCGAGCGATGGTGCCTATCACGTGGTGCCTTTCACCTTTATTGGGGTGGTGCGCGAGTTTCCGACAGCCCCGACCGATTCTTTCCTGATCGCCAATGCCGCCTATGTCGCCAGCCAAACTGGAATTGCGTCGGCTGAAACACTATTGATCAAATCTGCCGTTGCGCCGCATGATCTTGCTGCCACGATTGCCAAGGCCTT
>JAYTIG010000243.1:0-1815 GCA_043731995.1 Hyphomicrobiales bacterium | reverse complement strand
CCCATGTGGTGCTCGGCGATGACCCCGCCGCCTTTGAAGATCTGCTCAGCTTGTTTGTTGAAGAGCGTGGCTATGTGTCGTCCCGCGAAATCCGTGGCACGGATGGGCCAGAGCTTACACAGCGCTTCAAGGCGCAAATCCAATCCAGCAATGACCGCGTCTTTCCGCAGGATGTGAAGGAACAATTATGGAGCAGCATCGCTGCCTTGGTGCGCGGCTGGAGTGGCCCACGCGCCAAAACCCAGCGCAAACTGCATGGGCAGAAAGATGAAGCAGGCCTTGCCGTGGTGATTCAGGCCATGGTGTTCGGCAACCAGAATGATCATTCCGGCGTTGGCCATGCCGCCTCGCGCCATGCCCAAACCGGCAAGCGGCTGCTGCAAGGCTCATTCCTGCCCGATGCCCAAGGGCCTGATCTTGATGCGCGCCTGCGCCAAAGCATGGCCCTGGAAGGGGCCGAAGTTTCACTTGCCACAACCCAGCCGCTGGCCTTTGCCGAGCTGAACAGGGCCCTGGATGAATTGGAGCTTCAACTCAGCGATGCCGTGGAAGTGGATTTCACTGTGGCGCAAGGTGCCCTGTGGCTGCTTGATGTGCGTGCAGCAAGGCGCACGGCGGCGGCCAATCTCAAAATCCTGACCGACCTTGTGGGCCGCGGGCGCATCAGCGAGGAAGATGCCTTGATGCGCATTGATCCCTTTGGGCTCGATCAATTGTTGCACTCCACCATCGACCCCGCCGCCAAGCGCGAAGTGATAGCCCAAGGCCTCGGCGCTTCACCCGGCGCTGCCTCAGGCGTGATCAGCTTTGACGCCGATGAGGCGCGAACCTTGGTGGGCCAGGGCCACCATGTGATTTTGGTGCGCACGGAAACAGCGCCCGGAGAGATCAAGGGGCTGCATATGGCCGACGGCGTGCTCACCACGCGTGGCGGCATGACCTCGCACGCCGCGGTGATCGCACGCGGCATGGGCAAGCCTTGTGTGACCGGCGCTTCCAGCCTGAAGATTGATGCCGCCGAAGGCCTGCTCAAGGCCCCTGGCATCACCCTAAAGAAGGGCGACGTGATTACCATTGATGGCTCCACCGGCCAGGTATTGAAAGGCGCACTTGCCGCCATAAAGCCAGAGCTTTCTGGCGATTTTGTCACCGTTCTCGGTTGGGCCGACAAAGTGCGGCGCATGGCCGTGCGCGCCAATGCTGAAACCGCGCATGATGCCAAACTGGCACGTGATTTTGGCGCCGAGGGCATTGGCCTTTCGCGCACCGAGCATATGTTCTTCGAAGGCGACCGCATCAACGCCATGCGTGAGATGATCATGGCCGATACGGAGAAAGAGCGCCGCGCCGCACTGGCCCAAATCCTCCCCATGTTGCGCGCCGATTTTGCCGAACTGTTCAGCATCATGGCCGGCAGGCCTGTCACCATCCGCCTGCTCGATCCGCCGCTGCACGAATTCCTGCCCACACAGATCGAGGAAATTGATGCCCTCGCCAGGGCCTTGAAGACAGAGCCTTCGGCCTTCCGCAAACGTGTGATGGAACTGCGTGAGCAAAACCCCATGCTGGGCCACCGCGGCGTGCGCCTGCTGCTGACTTATCCCGAAATCACCGACATGCAGGCCCGCGCCATCTTTGAAGCGGCAGCCGCCGTGCGCCAGGCTTCCGGCCAGGCTCCATTAGCCGAAATCATGGTGCCGCTGGTGGCCTCTCGCGGCGAGCTTGCCGCCGTGCGCACCCGCATTGACGCGGTGGCCAAGGACGTTGCCAAGGAAACCGGCCAGACGCTGGAATATTTGGTAGGCACCATGATTG
>JAYTIG010000242.1:0-1823 GCA_043731995.1 Hyphomicrobiales bacterium | reverse complement strand
TTGGCCAGCGCTTGCGCCAATTTTCCGGCCAGCACCCAAAAAGCGCCATAGCTAAAATCCCGCCCGTCATCACCCAGAATGAATGGCGCATATGGTTTTTGTCGCCGGGCCACATCAGCGAAAGTCATGCCTTCAGCAAAGCCTCAACTTCGTGGAGATATGGCATCGAAGGAGCCGTCCCCGGCCGCGTGACGGAAATGCCCGCTACGGCACTTCCAAAGCGTGCAGCCACTTCAGGTGCTGCGCCCCGCGCCAGGGCCGCCGCAAAGCCGCCATTAAACGCATCTCCTGCGCCCGTGGTGTCCACCACTTTGCCCGCACTGAAGATTGGAATATGAACCGACTTACCCTTGCCGTGCAGAAGCGAACCCTGCCCGCCCAGTGTGATCAGCGCCATGCCAACCCCTTTGGCAAGCAACACATCCGCCGCCTTGCGGGCCGATTCCAAATCTTTCACTTCAACGCCTGTGAGCAGCGAGGCCTCGCTTTCATTTGGCGTGCAATAGTCACAAAATTGGTAGATCGCATCATCCAGCTTTGCGGCGGGTGCCGGATTGAAGATCGTTGCAACGCCGGCCTCCTTGGCCATTCTTAATCCAGCAAGTGCTGCCTCAACCGGTGTTTCAAGCTGAGCCATGAAAACAGCGGACGACGTGATCACATCCTTGGCCGCTTCAACATCACCAAGCCCCACCTGCCCTGCCGCCCCCGGCACAACGATGATGGCATTGCTGCCCGTACCTTCTTCCAGAAAAATATAGGCCGCGCCCGTCGAGTGATGCTCATCTTGGGGAACGCGCGTGGCAATGCCCTCCTTGGCATACATGGCCAGCGCCACTTCACCGAAGGCATCCTTGCCGACGCGCGAGATGAAAGTGACTTTCGCCCCCGCCCGTGCCGCCGCCACCGATTGGTTGGAACCCTTGCCACCTGGCCCCATAGCGAAGCGCGAGCCCAGCAATGTTTCGCCCATCACAGGCTGGCGCTTGGCCGTAAAAGCCAAATCAGCCGCGTAGATCCCCAATATCGCAACGCCGGATTTTGTCATGCTCAGAACTTCTGCGCGGGGTCAATCACACCCATCTTGAAAATGAAGCAACCATAGAAGCGCCGCTCATGGGTTTGAATGACAGCGAAACTTTTTTTCGCCTTTTCGTAGAAGGCAAAACGCTCAACGCCCACCAGCTTGAACTTGCCAGCGCCTTCAGCGGCATCAATTTCCTCCTGCACTTCGGCATGAATGGGCAATATCTCGTTGGGCTTGCCCACCACTTCCATGCGCTGCGCCGCATCTTCCACAAAGGTATCAAGCGGTAATTGTGACAGCACCGCACGCACCACTGTGGGAATATCGGCATCAATGCGCAACACCCGGCCAAAGGTGGTTTCGCGCGCAATGGCATCGGAGGGGAAGTTGGTATCGGCAATCACCAGGTCATTGCCATGGCCCATTTGGCGCAGGGCATAAAGGACTTCGGCATTGAGCAAGGGGTGAACGGCTTTGAGCAAGATAACCTCCAATGAATTTTGCGGAGACACTATTCAGCCTTCACGAACTTGGCAAATCCATATAGTGAAGTGCAGTATCAGCAGAACAGGAACCCGCCATGCGCATCGAAGCCATCTCCGCCGGGGCCAATGTGCCCAAGGAAATCAACGTGATTGTCGAGGTGCCGGTGGGCGGCGAGCCGATCAAATATGAAATGGATAAAGAGGCTGGCACCCTGGTGGTGGACCGTTTTCTCTATACCTCCATGCGCTATCCCGGAAACTATGGCTTTATTCCTCATACCCTTTCAGACGATGGCGATCCGGTGGACGTT
>JAYTIG010000241.1:0-4998 GCA_043731995.1 Hyphomicrobiales bacterium | reverse complement strand
TGTCGCAAAAAGTGGAATTGAAATGAGCCAGCCGCAACAGCCGCAATTTGACCTGAAAAACATCATCATGGCCACCGCGCTATCGATGCTCATTGTATTTGGATGGCAGTATTACTACGCGGGCCCCGCCGCAAAGAAGGCGCAGGATCAAGCCGCCCAGCAACAGACCACAACCCAGATCGCCACCACGGCAGAATCCACCGTGCAGGATCGCGCCACGGTGATCGGCGCCACCAAACGTGTGGCCATCGACACGCCAGCACTGTCTGGCTCCATCAATCTCAAGGGTGGTGCGCTCGATGATTTGCATCTGAACAAATATCGCGAAACGGTTGATCCCACGAGCCCTCTCATCACCCTGCTGTCCCCATCGGGCACGAAGGATGCCTATTTTGTCGAGCAGGGTTTTGTCGCGGCTCCCGGCAGCAGTGTTGAAACGCCAGGCAAAGACACCGAATGGCAGGCGCAAGATGGCGCGGCACTCAAGGCAGGTGCGCCTGTCACCCTCACTTGGGACAATGGCAAGGGTCTGAAATTCACACGAGAGATATCAGTCAGCGAAGACTATCTCTTCACCACCAAGGAAACGGTTGAAAACACCAGCGCAGCACCGGTGGCCTTGCAGGCTTACGGTGTGGTGCAGCGTGAAGACACACCCAAGATCGGTGGTTATTCCACCTTCTTTGAAGGCCTTTTGGGCGTGCAGGCTTCCGGGCTTCAGGAATTTGCCTATGCCAAGCTGAAAAAGGATCCTGATACCGTCAACCAGGTTCCCGCCAAGGGCGGCTGGTCTGGCTTCACCGACAAGTATTGGTCAACCGTTGTGATCCCTGACAAATCAACCAATGTGCGGGCTTTCTATAACTTTAAAGCCATTCCGGGCCGCGATGGTTATCAGGCCGGCTATCGCAGCGATGATGTGCTGACCGTGGCGCCCGGCGCAAGCGTGACCTATGAAGACCATGTCTATGCCGGCGCCAAGGTGGTGCAAACCATCAGCGCAATTGAAAGCAAATACCAGTTTGATCGCTTCAGCAAGATGATCGACTGGGGTTGGTTCAGCCCCATCACCCAGCCCATGTTCTATCTCTTGTCCTTCGTGCATGGCCTTGTGGGCAATTTCGGCATCGCCATTCTCATTGTCACCGTGCTGGTCAAGGCCGCCGTTTTCCCGCTGGCCAACCGTTCCTATGCCTCGATGAGCAAGATGAAGAACCTGAAGCCGCAGATGGATGCCATCAAGGAACAAAATCCTGATGACAAGATGAAGCAGCAGCAGGAAATGATGGCGCTTTACAAGCGCGAGAAAGTCAGCCCCATGGCGGGCTGCCTTCCCATCTTCGTGCAAATCCCCATTTTCTTCTCGCTCTATAAGGTGATCCTCACCACCATTGAATTGCGCCAGGCGCCGTTCTTCGGCTGGATTCAGGATCTTTCGGTGCCGGATCCAACCAGCGTCTTCAACCTCTTCGGCCTGTTGCCCTTCCATCCGCCAGCCGCGCTGATGCTCGGTTTCTGGCCGCTGCTGATGGGTGTCACGATGTGGGTGCAGATGCGCTTGAACCCCGCCCCGCCAGACCCGGTGCAGGCCCAGATGTTCAACTGGATGCCGGTGATCTTCACCTATTCCATGGCCGGCTTCCCGGCGGGCCTTACCATCTATTGGGCCTGGAGCAACTTCCTCTCCATCGTGCAGCAAAGCTACATCATGAAGAAACACGGAACCGAGTTTAATCTGTTCGGCAATATCCGTGAGTCCATTCCCTTCCTCAAGAAAAAGTCTGCCGCCGCGTGAGCGGAAGCAGCCATACCATCAAGAGGGCCCTCCTCCGCCTGTCGGCACCTTCTCCCATGCCTGAAAGGGCACGGGAGAAGGCAGATAAAATTGCCTTCTCCCGTTTGCTCTTGCAAATGGGAGAACGTGCCCGACAGGGCGGATGAAGGCCACTGAACTCTCAGCGCACCCGATGACCAACACCCCCTTCACCGAAACTGAACTTCAAGCGGGCCGCCGCCTTTTCAATGGCACGGCCCGTTTCCGTTTGGGTGTGGCGCAACTGGAACAACTGCCACCCTTGCGTGGCGTTGAAATTGCGTTTGCCGGACGCTCCAATGTTGGCAAATCATCGCTGCTCAATGCCATCACGGGCGTGAATGGTCTCGCCCGCGCATCCAACACGCCGGGCCGCACGCGTGAGCTGAACTATTTTGATGTGGGTGATAGCCTGACATTGGTGGATATGCCGGGCTATGGTTATGCCAAGGCATCAAAGAAAGATGTGCGCCAATGGCAGAATGTGCTGAAGGGCTATCTGCGCGGCCGTGTGGGCCTCAATCGTGCCTTTGTGCTGATCGATGCGCGCCATGGCGTGATGACGCCGGATATCGAAATGTTCGAAATGCTGGATGATGCCGCCGTGCCCTATCAGCTTGTCATCACCAAATGTGACAAGATCAACCGGCACGAATTGGAAGAGCTTCAGGCCGAAACCTTGAAGCACCTGAAAAAGCGCGCTGCCGCCATGCAAACCCTTCATCTCACTTCGGCCGAACGCGGCTTCGGCATGGATGAGTTGCGCGCGGAAGTGGCGCGGCTGGTTCCGGCTTGAAACAATCTGAAGTGAAAAGGGTTTACCCGCCGCAACTTCGTCATTCCCGCGAAAGCGGGAATCTGCGTTTCACTGAGGCGCCGATGTATCAGAATCTATTGCGAAACTGAGATACCCGCTTTCGCGGGCATGACGGATGTTGGGTGGGAAAATCAGACTTTAAGCTGTTCCGACCTGGTGCCTCATTTTGTGAATTCAACCGTGGCCGTGTCGCCGGTATCTTGATCCGCCACATCCACGTCCAGCGCGGTGCCTGTGTCATTCACGGCCTGCACTTGCACATCCATTTCATTGCCATCCGCATCAAACATGGCGATGACATCGCCAACCTTGAATTCGGTGCCATCATCCACAGTGACGGCATCACCGGTGTCAACATTCACGCCATCCATGGCCAGGGCAGGCGAAGCAAGGGCAAAGAGGGCAAGGGCAAGAACGGGAAGGCGCATGTTGTTTTTTGATCCTTATTCAATGGTCTGCAACCTGTAGCATATACTAGCCCCTCGCTATGGAAAAATGAAAGATAGGAGAGACAGCAGTATCAACAGGTGACAAAATTGGCGATGGCCCTGCGCCTCTTTCGCTTCGGTCTGCGGCAGCGAACCTGGCGCCAAAGGGCAGGGCCGCGGCTGCTCAATGAAGATGCCAACCGCATGAAGCAAGACGTACGCCATGATCAAATTCCGTCTCGCCTGAGCAACGCAGTACCTTTCGCCGCCGTTGCCCCTGCGTCAATTCGGGCCATGCCCAAACCCATTTCCCCCGTGGACAGTCAGGCGGGGCGCCGCTAGCTTCCCCGGCGTAACAAGGCCTCCGCAAGAGGGCCAAAAAATCATAATTGCTGAGGGAGCAACAACAAGATGTCCACTTTGACACATGCCTCGCCCATTGATGGGCCAGGGCTGACGCGGGACGAGAGATTCGTCATCCTAGCGTCTTCGACCGGCACCATTTTCGAATGGTATGACTTCTATCTCTACGCAACACTGACGCCGTTCTTCGCGGCATTCTTCTTTCCGCCAGACAACCCAACTTGGGCTCTGCTGGGTGCGTTGGGCGCCTATGCCGCCGGCTTCCTGGTGCGCCCTTTCGGCGCGTTGTTCTTCGGCCGTTTGGGTGATCTCGTCGGACGCAAATATACTTTCTTGGTCACCATTATGGTGATGGGTTTTTCAACCTTCCTCGTGGGCTGCCTGCCCTCCTATGCGCAAATTGGCGCTTTGGCTCCGTTGTTGCTCGTTATCATTCGGCTGACACAAGGTTTGGCCCTGGGTGGCGAATATGGCGGTGCGGCAACTTATGTGGCCGAACATTCGCGCCATGGTGCTCGCGGCTACACCACCAGCTGGATCCAAACCACGGCCACCATCGGCTTCTTCCTGTCACTGATCGTGATTGGCGGGTTGCGTTGGTATTCTGATCCGGCCTGGTTCAAGGATGGCACGGGCGGCGTGATTGCGGGCTGGCGCATTCCGTTCCTTGCTTCAATCGTTCTCTTGGCCTTCTCGGTCTGGATCCGTCTGAAGCTGAATGAATCGCCTGTGTTCCAGCGCATGAAGGCTGAAGGCCGTGGTTCGACAACGCCGATCCGCGATTCTTTCTTTAAATATCCCAACAACAAATATGCCATGCTGGCTCTCTTTGGCGCCACCATGGGGCAAGGCGTGGTATGGTATACCGCGCAGTTTTACGCACTGTTCTTCATCAACGGCCCTCTGAAGGCTGATTGGTGGGTGGGCTACATCGTCGTTGGTCTTGCTGTCTTGCTGGCAACGCCGCTGTTTGTGTTCTTTGGCAGCCTGTCTGATCGGATTGGACGCTTGCGGATCATTCTGGCGGGCTGTGCCCTGGCGGCAATCTGCTATCTGCCCGTCACCGGCATGTCGCTGTTTCATCTGCTGTCACGCGCCGTGAACCCGGAACTCGCTACCTTCAATGAAACCAATGCTTCGAAGTTGGTGGTCACTGCCGATCCAACACAGTGCCATTTCACCATCTTCCCGATCGCGGGTTACACCGTGCAGGGCGATTGCGACAAAGGCAAAGCCATCCTGACATCGAACGGTATCTCCTTCACGTCAGCAGATGGTGCGCCTGGTTCAAAGGCTACCATCACCAATGGCACCTCCACAGTTGAAGGCGTTTCGGCTTATGGCTGGCAAAAAGTGCTGGCTGATGCAGGCTATCCTCACTTCAAGGTGGCTGAGTCAGATGTTGCCCTCACCAAGGATCAATCTGATGCCTTGGTGAAAGCGCAAACCGACAAGAACGCCGCGGATGCAACGAAGGTTGTCAACGAAGCCCGCAAGGCCGCTGATGCCACTGCCAAGCCACTGGCTGCCACCAACAGCATTGCTGCCCCCGTGGTGGCTGCTGATGGCACAGCCAC
>JAYTIG010000240.1:0-1830 GCA_043731995.1 Hyphomicrobiales bacterium | reverse complement strand
CCATGTGCCCAACCCACAGAGAATGCCAAGACCAAGCAGAGTGGCAAGAAACACGGGCCAGAGGCGCGGCTTCGTGCTCAATGTTGCTTGCCTTCTTGGGCGTTGGTTTTCCATTGCTGGGCCAGAAGCAGGCCCTTTACCGGGCGCAGCATCAGCAATGGAACAACGACGATGAGCAACAGGGCCACGATCGCATGCACCCAGATGGGCGGGCTATAAGCGGCTTCAAGCCCGAAGATCGAGCCCACGCCAACCACGCAGGCAAACAACATCACAAACCACGTTGCGCCATCGCCTGCATCAGCAAAACTGTAAGACAACCCGCAATTCGTGCATTTCTGGGCTACAGTGAGATAGCCATCAAACAAACGCCCCCGCGCACAGCGGGGGCATTTGCCTCTCAGTCCCGTCTGGGCCGGAGAGAAATCGGGATAGAAGTTCTCGCTCATTATTCGAGCGGCATCAGGCCGCCGTGATTGCCCCAGACATAGATGCAAACAAACAGGAACAGCCACACCACGTCCACGAAATGCCAATACCAGGCCGCAGCTTCAAAACCGAAATGCTGCTTGGGCGTGAAGTCACCCTTCATGGCGCGCAACAGGCAGATGATCAGGAAGATCGTGCCTATGATCACATGGAAGCCGTGAAAGCCCGTGGCCATGAAGAAGGTTGAGCCATAGATGTTGCCGCCATTGGCATTGTTGAAGGCAAAGGCCGCATGGGCATATTCATAGGCCTGCACGCTGGTGAAGATCATGCCCAGAATGATGGTGAGCACCAACCCGCGGATCAGGCCCTTGCGGTCATTGTTCAACAGCGCGTGGTGCGCCCATGTCACCGTGGTGCCCGAGGTGAGCAGGATCATGGTGTTGAGCAATGGCAGATGGAAGGGGTCAAACACCGTTGTGCCATGTGGGGGCCAAACGCCACCCGTGGCGAGAACCCGCGCTGCCAGCTTGGCTTCGCCGGTGAACAGCGAGGCATCAAAAAAGGCCCAGAACCAGGCCACGAAGAACATCACTTCTGAAACGATGAACAACAGCATGCCATAACGCAGATGAAGCGAAACCACAGGTGTGTGATCGCCCGCATTGGCTTCCTTGATCACATCACGCCACCACATGAACATGGTGTAGAGCACCAGCAGGAAACCAATGATCAGCACATAGGGTTTGGAACCATGCATCCAGTTGACCGCACCAACCGCCGTGACAAGGGCCGAGATGGCCCCCACAATGGGCCACCAGCTGGGCTGAACCAAATGATAGTCATGATGTTTGGCATGTGAATCAGCCATGTGTGTCGCTCCTCAGGTCAGTTGGTCGCCTGCGCCACTTGCGGCGCCTCGGCGGGATAAAAAGTGTAGGACAAAGTGATTTCTTCAACGCCGCGCCCATCGGCATCATTCAAAATGGCGGGGTCGACGAAAAACACCACAGGAAATTCAGCGCTCTCGCCCGGCTTCAACACTTGCTTGGTGAAGCAGAAGCATTGGATCTTGTCAAAATAGGCCCCCACATTCGGTGGCGAGACATTATAGATGGCCGAGCCCGTCTTCACCTTGTCGGAGAGATTGGTGGCCTCGAAATAAGCCACGTTCTGCTCGCCGATTTTAACGCGCATCACAGTCTGCTTCGGTTGAAAGCGCCAGTTCAACTCGGAAGACGTGTTGGCATCAAAGCGCACATTGATGAATTGATCACTGGCCTTTTCTGGTGCCTTGGCAGCGCGCTGCGTTGTGCCGCCATAGCCAGTCGTCTGGCAGAAGATTTTATACAGCGGCACGGAAGCATAGGCCATGCCCACCATGGCCACAAAGCCAGCCGC